>JASBSN010000040.1 GCA_030148915.1 Thiogranum sp. | reverse complement strand
CACCCGTAAGTTTGGCACCGCCAGTTCAGCCCGCGCCAAACCCAGAGGTTTACCGGGGCGGACCCCCGAGGGGGCTTGTGCCGCGGGCGCCCCCCAACGCCCTCCCGGGTCCGCCCGGCTCAACCTCGGAACGAAGCCACCGGCTGTTTCACTATTGCCCTCGGGCTTCGGTGCAGGCGGTTTTCGACCGGGCAGGAGTTTTTTGGCTTAGGGTGCCGCGAGCGGTACATGCACCAAAAAACTCCTGCCCGGTCGTAAACCGCTTTTAGGTTCGGGTAGTACTGTAGCGCTGCTTACTTTGAGCCTCACCGGGTTTGGACGGCGAACTCGGGCAATCTCGGTACGGCGCTCAAGAGTTTGCGCGTGTAGTCATTTTGCGGCGACCGGCACACCTGGGCGGTGGGCCCCTGTTCCACCACGCGACCGGCCTGCATCACCAAGGTGCGGTCGCTGACATATTCCACCACGCCGATATCGTGGGTGATAAACAGCAATGCCAATTGGCGTTCGCGCCGCAATTCCAGCAGCATTTGCAGAATCTCCGCCTGGACCGAGACATCCAGCGCGCTGGTCACTTCGTCGCAGACAATAAACCCCGGATTCAGGACCAGCGCGCGGGCGATGCCGATCCGCTGTCGCTGTCCGCCGGAGAATTCGTGCGGGTAGCGCCACAGATAATCGGCGTCGAGCTGCACGGTTTGCAGCGCTTGGGCGGCGATTTCTATGCGCTCCTCGCGGCTGGCGCCGATGCCGTGTACCGCCATCGGCTCGGTCAGAGTGGTCTCTATCGTCAGACGCGGGTTCAGCGATGACAGGGGATCTTGAAAAATAATCTGCAGGGTGCGGCGATAAGGCCGCAGTTCACGGTTGGACAGGCCGAGGATGCTTCTCCCCTCCACCAGTATATCGCCGCCGGTGGGCTGAATGAGGCGCAAAATGGCGCGACCCAAGGTGGTTTTGCCGCAGCCGGACTCACCCACCAGGGCGATGATTTCGCCGCGTCGGATGCTCAGATCAACGCCGTCCACTGCTTTGATATCCGCTACGTGGCGGCGAAACACCCCTTGGCGCACCGGAAACCAGACCTTGAGATCGCGCACTTCCAGATACGCCGACGAGTCGCGCAGTGTCGGCTTGGCCACTCTCGGCAGATTGTCGGGCAAGGCGTTCAGCAGGGCGCGGGTATAGTCGTGCTGCGGCCTGCGCAGGATGGACTCCAGTGCATCGCTTTCGACGATTTTACCGCGTCGCATTACGCCGACCCGGTCGGCCATCCTCGCCACCACGCCGAAGTCATGGGTGATAAACAATATCCCCATGCCCTCGTCCTGCTGGAGGGATTTCATCAGGCGCAGAATTTCCGCCTGCACGGTCACATCCAGCGCCGTAGTGGGCTCGTCGGCGATCAGCAGATCCGGCTTGCAGGCCATCGCCATGGCGATCATCACCCGCTGGCGCTGGCCGCCGGATAAACGATGGGGATAATCATCGAGACGACTTTGCGCATCCTGAATCTGCACCTGCTGCAAGGCACTCAAGGCACGGGACCGGGCTTCGGCGACAGACATTTCGGGGTTATGCAGGCGCAGCGCCTCGACAATCTGCTCGCCGATGGTAAACACCGGATTCAGCGAACTCATCGGCTCCTGAAAAATCATCGCGATGCGCAAACCGCGAATGCGCCCGAGCGCGGCCTGATCCAGGCGCAGCATATCGACGTTTTCGTGCACCTCCTGGCGAGTGCGGAAATCAAAACGGATGGCGCCGGCCGGGTGCGAGGTGATGCGCGCGGGCAGCAGGCGGATCACCGACAGCGCGGTGACCGACTTACCACTGCCCGACTCGCCCACCAGGCAATAGGTCTCACCGCGATTGACGCTAAAGCTGATATCGTCGACCGCCTTGATAAGGTTGCCGCCGCTGCGCAGAAAGGTTTTAAGGCCGGTGACTTCGAGTAGCGCGGCCATCAGGCGTCGACCGTGCTCAGGTGCGGGTCGATAGCATCGCGCAGGGCGTCGCCGATGAGGTTATAAGCAAACACGGTCAGAAAAATCGCCCCGCCGGGAAACACCGCCATCCACCAGTTGAAGGAAGAAAATCGCACCGCCTGATTCAGCATCTGTCCCCACGACGGGGCATCCACCGAACCCAAGCCGAGGAAGCTGAGCGTGGCCTCGGCGAGAATCGCCGAGGCCACGCCGAAGCTCGCACCCACCAGCACCGGCGCGACACCGTTCGGCAACATGTGCCGGAACAGAATCGAGCGCAGTGGCAGGCCGGCGGCGCGGGCCGCCTGCACGTAGTCCTGATCGCGCAGTTTGAGAAATTCGGCGCGCAAGTAGCGCGAATAGCCTGTCCAGCTGGTCAGCCCGATAATCACCATCATGTAATACAGATTGCTGCCGAAAAAAGCGACGAAGGTCAGTAGCAGAAACAACGTCGGTATGGCTTCGAAGATCTCTACGATACGCATACCGATAATATCGAAAAGACCGGAAAAATAGCCCATCAGACCGCCCACCAGAATACCGATAAACAACGCGATACCGGTGGCGACAAAACCGATGCTCAAGGCCACGCGCGAGGCGTGTATCATGCGGCTGGCGACATCCGCCCCGCTCTCCTCGGTGCCGAACCAGTGTCCGCGCCCGGGCGCGAGGAAGCCCGTATCGCCCTGATCGCGCAGATAGTCGCGCGGCGAATAAGGAATCGGCGGGTAAATCACGGTGTCGAAATCGCCGGCCTCGGTACGGTACTGTTCGTAGACCACCAGCACCGGCGGTTTGATCAACGTCTCGCCGATCAGCGCGCTGAGAACAACAACCCCGACCAGCAGCCCCAGGCGTTTGCCCAGGCGCAGCGGTACCGACCAAAGCACCAGCACGGCGAAAAAAGCGGCCAGCCAGCTGATGTCGGTGACCGTGAGCGCGCGCAGCAAGGGGCTGTAGCCGGTAGCGCCCTCGCTCACCCACAGCGGACGGCTGTTGGCGAGAAACGGCGCAAACACCGACACCAGCGCGAGCAGCACGATCCAGGCGGCGCCCAGACGCGCGCTCCAGCGTGAGAACGTCTTGCGCAACAAGCGCGCGGCGTAAGCTTCGCGTCGGTCGATCTTACTCATAGCTGACCCTAGGATCGGCCATGGCGTATAAGAGATCCGCCAGCAGATAACCCAGCAAAGTGAGAATGCCACTGATCAGGGTGATCGACAGCACCAGTTCGCGGTCTCGTCCCTTGACCGCCTCGACGGCCAGCTTGCCCATGCCCTCGATACTGAAGATGCTTTCCACGATCACCGAACCCGCCAACAATCCGGGCAGCAGACTGGCAAACACCGTGATCAACGGCAGCAGACTGTTGCGGAATACGTGACTCCACAGCACCTGATTTTCCGCCACTCCCTTGGCCCTGGCGGTGCGCGCATAGTCGGCCTGCAGATTTTCCAGTACCGCTGAGCGGGTCAGTCTGGCAAGAAAAGCAAAACTGCCGTAGGCCAGGCAGACGATGGGTAATACCAGGTGCCACAAACGATCCACGAGGAAACCGCGGATAAATTCACCCTGCGCCAACGCCATGGCCACGATCGCACCGAGGCACAACCCGACGAGCCCGAAGATACCCAGGCGTAACGCCTTGTAGTCGCTGGCCGCCACCGCATAGGCGCTCGCCGCCAGCAACACAACCAGGATCAGCGTCGCGCCCGGTGAGGCGCCGGCGGGAAGGTCGCGCACCATCCACACGGCGAAGGCCGCACCGGCGGCCGCGGCGAGCAGCGCACGCGGCCGCGGCCGGTTCCAGCGCGCCAGCAACAGCGCCGCGAAAAATCCGAGCAGCATCGCGCCGAACAGACTGAGCACGTCAAGCAGATTGCTCCAGTGCGGCATAAAGGGCATGTCTTGGGCCACCCGGCTGCTCAGCCCGCTGGTGGGAAACCAGTGCCAGTATTGGTTGGAAGCAAAAAAACCGATCAACAGGACGCCGGTCAGCATGGTGGGAACCGACCATAAGGCCAGCATGACCACGCTGGAGCTGACATCAAAACGCCCGCCGCGATCGCTGGCCGCCTTGACGCCAACCATAATCGAGATCAGATAAATCAGCGGAACGGTCAGCACATTCAACAGCAAGGTGATGGGCACGCGCTCGGCCAGTATATCGGCCACCGGACGGCCGTAGCGGAAGCTCTCGCCCAGATCGGAGCCCTTGGTCAGCGAAAAGCCCCCCAGCGTGCCATCGCTGTCGGTCTCGAACCCGATCGGCGAGACATTGTTCAACCAACGCAGGTATTGCACCGGCGCCGGTTTGTCCAGGCCGTAGCGCTGATTGAAATACGCCTGTAGCGCGGCCTTCTCCTGGGGGTTCATGCCGAAGCCGTCAACCAGCGATTGGGCGGTGATGCCACCGGGCGAGAGCGCCATGGTGGCGAACACCACCAGGGTGATACCCAGCAAGGTGGGGATCATCAACAACAGCCGCCGCAGAATGTAACTGAGCATCGCGCCGGTTCAGGCTAACGGTATTTCTGCTCGTCCAGTGGCACATACCACCCGATCGGCGTTTCGCTGATATTCAACCCGGTCGGCAGCACTTCGACATTGTGCATACGCCGCTCGACGAGCACCAGGGACTGGCCGCGGGTCAGGAAGGTGTAAGGCTGGTCAGCATAGATGATACGCTCGGCGTCTTGCCACAGGGGCATGCGTTCGGTCTCGTCTACCGTCGAGCGCGCTTTTTCGATCAGCCGGTCGAGTTTCTTATTGCTGTAGCCGATAAAATTATCGCCGTTGTTTTTGCGCTGGTCGCTGTGGAAAATCTGGTACAGATCTCCCTCCAGGCTGCCCGACCAACCCAGCATAATGGCGGCAAAATTCTTTTTATCCAGCAGGTCCAGCATCACCGACCACTCGGTCGGCTTGGGAATTATCTCTACGCCTGCTTTGGCAAAGCTGTCTTTCAGAAACAGGGCCAGGGTAGTGTATTGTTCATTGGCTTGCGGATAGACCAGTTCGAAACTGAAGGGGCGTCCGTCGGCGTCTTCCAGGATACCGTCGTGGTTGCGGTCTTCGTATCCCGCCTGCCGCAGAAGCTCGCGCGCCTTATCCAGGTCGAAACCCCGCGGGCGCAAATCCGCGGCGTGCTGTTTGCTCTGCGGGCTGAACGGGCCGACAGCCGCTTCGCCGTAGCCGAGCATGATTTCATCCACAATGCGCTGCTTGTCGACCAGATAGGTCATCGCCAGGCGCACGCGCCGGTCGGCGAAACGCGTCGGCTTGCCGTTGCGCGACTCGTTCCAGCCGATATAGCGATAACCGGCCGTCGGCGGCAGGTATTCGTAATGGTAACTATGCGCCATCAACGGCTTGTCGGCGAGAAGATTAGTCTTGTACTCACGGGGCTGCGCGCTGTAGACGTCGATTTCCCCATTGCGGTATGAAGTCAGGCGCGCGGTTTCATTTTCTATCACCTTCCAGACCAGTCGGTTGAAACTCGGCTGCACCGGCCCCCAGTAACGCGGATTGCGTTCGAGCTCGATGACGCCTTTGTCCGGCGACCAGCTTTGCGGATCGGCCAGACGATACGGCCCGGAACCGAACAGAATGCCTTTGGACTGATTGAAGCTTTCCGGTTCGTCCAGGTAACGGGCGTAAAAGTGTTTGGCGAACACGGGCAGCCCTCCCGCCAGCGAAAGACTGTTGAAGTAGGGTTCCTTGAACTGAAACTCCACTTCGTGTGTTCCCAGCGCCTTCACGGATTCAATTTTTTCGTAGTAGGCACGCTCGCGCGGAGCCTTGATTGTTTCATTCATAATGAAATCGTAAGAGAACACCACGTCCGCGGCGCTCACCGGCTTGCCGTCCGAAAACGTCGCTTGTGGGCGCAAGCGGAAAACAAAGCGTTTACCGTCATCGCTCACTTTCCAGGCGCTGGCCAGCAAGCCCTCCCACTCCAGCGTTTGCGGATTGCGCGTCAACAGGGATTCCAGCACGTAGCCCTGCACCTGGCTGGCATACACATCCGAGGAAACCAGAGGCGTGACGGTCTTGATCGAGTTGCCGAAAGCCTGTACCAACCAATCGCCTTCGGCGTAGTCCTCACGTCGAGACACGGCGAGCGAACGCCCAAAAGCCGAGGGTTGCGCGTGTTCGTCGGTCGTGGCCGAAGCGCCGCTCGCGCCTACCACCGCGCCGGCGTCGATCTGTCGCTTTAATTCGGAATACGACTGCCTGAGGTGGCGGATATCGCCGGATTGCTCGCTGAGCGCTTGACCCATTTCCGAGAGCTTGTCCCACTGGCGGTCGATCATATACATGGTAGTCAGCAACACCGCCAGCAATACCAGCAGTGCCAAGGCAAAGAAGACGTCTTTTACGCCGAATCGGTTTTCCATAATCGACCTGAAGTGCGGAGAGCCACGGGCAAGACTACCATCGCTTAAGAGGCGACGCCAAGCCGCCATAGCGATGGCGCCGGCGCGCGGTGCGACGCCCAGGCCCTTCCCGTAGCGGCGGTTTTACGGTAACTTAGCCGCCATCCTGCCACCAACCAGAGGGCCAGACGTAGCCATGGGATTTCTTAGCGGCAAACGCGCACTGATTGTAGGACTCGCCAGCAACCGCTCGATCGCCTGGGGTGTCGCCAAGGCGATGCAGCGCGAAGGCGCCGAACTCGCTTTCACCTACCAGAATGACAAATTGCGCGACCGGGTGGAAAAAATGGCGGGTGAGTGCGGCACCGAAATCACGGTGCCCTGCGATGTCTCCAACGACGAGCAGATCGATGAGGTCTTCGATCGCCTTGACGACTACTGGGATCACCTCGATATTATCGTCCACTCGGTGGCCTTCGCCCCGCGCGCCGAGTTGGAGGGTGATTACCTCGAATCGGTCAGCCGCGAAGGCTTTCGCGTAGCGCACGAAATCAGCTCCTACAGTTTCTCCGCGCTCGCCAAAGCCGGGTGCCGCATGATGGAGGGTCGCGACGGCGCTCTGCTGACGCTGAGTTATTACGGCGCCGAAAAAGCCATGCCCAATTACAACGTCATGGGCCTGGCAAAAGCCAGCCTGGAGGCCAATGTGCGCTATATGGCGCAGAGCCTCGGACCCGACGGCATCCGCGTCAACGCCGTCTCGGCAGGGCCGATCAAAACCCTGGCGGCGGCGGGCATCAGTAATTTTCGCCGCATGCTGGAACTGATGGAACGCACCTCCCCCCTGCGCCGTAACGTCACCATAGAAGAAGTCGGCAACGCCGCGGCTTTCCTGTGTTCCGATCTGGCCTCGGGAATTACCGGTGAAGTCACTTATGTCGACGCCGGTTACAACACCACCGGTATGCCCCCGCTCGACGATTGAGTCGGCCTGAGCTGCGGCAGACTCTGCGAAATAGGCTGCACTAGTAAGCAACCGGGTTAATGATTCGGTAGCTGCAAGAACCGCAAGGTCGTACCCACCACCAGACGTAGAGGTTCAGTCGCGCAGCCCCTCGACGGTGCATGTGCCGCTCGCGGCGCCCTAAGCCGTCGAGGGGCTTCGCGGCTGAACCTCGGACCGAAACCACGGTGGCTTTCCAGACGTCCCCCGGCATACCCTGCCCGTGATGCAGGCGGGTTGCACCCGATACCGGGTTTTTGGCTTAGGGCGCCGCGAGCGGCGCATGCACCAAAAACCCGGTATCGGGTGCAACCCGCTTTGGGGCTCGGGTCTCGACTGACGTTAGTGCGGAAGTAAGTCTTTTTCGCCTTCCGAGCGAGCGATAATCACCGCACCGCACGAATCGCTGAAGACATTGACCGAGGTGCGAAACATATCCAGAATCCGGTCCACCGCCAGGATCAGGCCGACGCCTTCCGCCGGCAGTCCGATTGCCGCCAGGATGATGGTGATGGCAACCAGGCTGGCCGCCGGGATACCCGCCACGCCCACCGAGGTCAACAAAGCGACCAGGACAATGGTGAACTGGGTGACGAAATCCAGGTGCAAACCGTAGGCCTGGGCAATAAACATCGCCGCCACGCATTCGTAGAGTGCGGTACCGTCCATGTTGATCGTCGCGCCCAGCGGCAGCACGAAACTCGAGGTGCGCTTGGAGACACGGGCGTTGTCCTGCACGCATTCCATGGTCAACGGCAGTGTCGCCGACGAAGAGGCCGTGGAGAAGGCGGTTAACAGCGCCGGCATCATCGCCGAAAAGTGCGCCAGCGGACTGACTCCGGCGACCAATTTCAGCATCAGCGGCAGGGTGATGAACAGGTGCGCGGCCAGTGCCAGCAGTACGCTGAGGGTAAAGGCACCGAGGGAGACGAACAGGTCGCCGAGCTGGTCGGCGCCGACGCCGGCCACGGTTTTAGCCACCAGCGCGAACACGCCGAGCGGGGCGAACTTCATGATAAGATCGGTGATGCGCATCATCACATCGGCCACGCCCTGCCAGAAGCTGCCCAGCAGTGTGGCTTTGTCAGGATCGATGCGGGTGATGAAATAACCGAACAGCAGACTGAAAAAAATCAGGCCAAGCATCTGACCTTGAGCAGCCGCCTGGACAATATTCGCCGGCACCATACTCAGGAATACGCCGGTGAGATCCGATACGCTGCGTGCGCCGACCGAGGCCTCCAGCTCAGCGGGCATCTGTGCGCTCAGACCCAGCACCTGCTGCGCCGGCTGACCGTCAAGAATGCCCGGTGTGAGCCAATTGACAAACAGCAGACCGGTGAGGATGGCCAACAGGCTGGTGGTCATGTAAAAGAGCAGTGTCTTGGCGCCCAGACGACCGAGACCCTGCGCACCGCCGGCCTCCCCCATGCCGGAAACGCCGGTAATAATCGATGCCATGATTAACGGCACAATGATCATTTTCAACGCGTTCAGGAACAGCGCGCCGACGAAAACGTAGACCGAATAGAAGGTAAAACCGAACAGCGCGCCCTCGGTGCCGCTAAGACGCCCGGCGGCGACCGCCAGCAGCAACGCTATGAGAATCTGCCAATGTAGCTGCAGGCGCATCGACGTCGGCCTCAGGGCGTGTCACGGTCCTCGGGAATTTCCACCTCGGCGTGCCGACGCAGCTCGTCGACCAGCGTCATCAGTGTCAGATTGCGGCGCATATTCTCAAAGCCGCGTTTCAGCTGGGTGCGTTGCGTATCGGTCATGGCGGTTGGATCGGCATCGGTGACCGTTTTGAGACGCACCACCACGAAATCGCCGTTGGCCAGCTTGAAGCCTTTGTCGACAGTGGCGCCGTCTTCGCCCGGGCGGGGTAAGCGGAACACCTGTTGTTTGAGCTCCGGGTTGTAACCGGGGGCATCGCGCGTGATGGCCTCGGCGGTTTTCACGCTGAGTTTCTCGCCGGCGGCCAGCTCGCTCATCGGCTTACCCGCTTGCAGTTGCTGCAACACCTGCTCGCCTTTCTCGCGGGCTGCCTGCGCGGCCCGCTCCTGTTTCAATTGCGTAATGATCCGCTCTCTGACCTCGGCGAGAGGCGTCGGATGCGCGGGCTCGCGATCCTTGACCCGCAGCACGATAGCGTCATCTGCACCGACCTCGACCGGTTCGCTGTTATTCCCCGACTCGAGCACATCATCGCTGAAGGCCGCGGCGCGCACGCCGGGATACTCGCCGATACCGGTGCCGGAATCAGCGTTCAGCCAGTCACTGGTCATGATCTGCAAACCGAGCGCATCGGCCGAGGCCTGTAAACTGTCGGGATTCTCAAAGGCGGTGTTGCTCAGCCGTTCGAGCTGTTCGTAGTACAGATCGCCTATCTGGCGCTGCTTGAGATCCTTGACCAGTTCGTCGTGCACTTTCTCCAGGGGTTGGATTTCACTCTCTTTGATGTCGGTGAGCTTGATGATGTGAAACCCGAACTGCGAGCGCACCAGATCGGATACCTCGCCTTTGTTCATCGAGAATACTGCCTGGTCAAACGCCGGCACCATATTACCGGCGCCAAAGTAACCCAGATCCCCGCCCTTTTCCGCCGAACCCGGGTCGTCGGAATACTGCTTCGCCAGTTTGGCGAAGTCGGCGCCGTCTCTGATCTGCTGCAGCACTTTCTCCGCTTCCTTGCGCGTGGTCTCCACGCTCGCCTCATCGGCGTCAGCGGCCAGCGTAAACAGGATATGACTGGCGCGACGTTGTTCCTGCGTCTTCAGTGCGTTCTTTCTTTGTTCATACTCCTCTCGCACCGCTTGTTCGTCGATCTGGATATCTTTGCCCAGTGTCTGGGTATTCAAGCGCACATAAGAGAGTCGGACCCGCTGCGGCGTGGTGAAAGCCGCGGCGTGCGCATCGTAATACGCCTTGATGTCCGCTTCGCTCGGTTTGATTGCCGCTTGCAGCGGCTTCGAGGGAATAGTCAGATAGGCAAAACTGCGTTTTTGTTGCTGCAATCTGTAAACGCGCCCGAGTTCAGCCGCGGACACAAACGCACTACTGGACAGACCGTCGGTCAGCTGTTGGCCGGTCAGCATGAGGCGCATTTGCTGCTCGAAGCCCGCAGGTGTCTGCCCCTGCCTGGCGAGCAACTGCTGATACAGATCGGCGTCGAATTTGCCGTCCTTGCGGAACGCACCAATAGCATGAATCCGGGCGGCCAGCAGTTGGTCACCGACCACCAGACCGTCTTTTTCCGCCGCTTGCAGTATCAGTTGCCTGCTGATCAGACTCTGCAGCGCCTGCCGCTTGAGCTGGCGTTCGTCGATCAGACCGGGCTTGAATGCATCACCGAGCATCTGTTCCATATTGGCCCGCTGATTCTGGTAAGCCACCTGCAGTTCGCCCGGCGTGATTTCCACGTCGTTGACTTTGGCCGCATAGGCCCGCGAGTGGTCCTGCAGGTAGGAACCGAGACCGAACAGTGCAAACGTGACAATGATAAGACCGATTACGATCCAACCGAGCACACCCATCACCCGGTCGCGCAATGCTTGCAACATGGTTGTTTTCCCGTTTAGGCAGTTTTATCTATTCAGATCAGCCGTATTGTACAGCCAAATTAAAAAAAACGGGCGCCCTGTGGACGCCCGTTTCGTAAGGTGGCGGAGTGGACGGGACTCGAACCCGCGACCCCCGGCGTGACAGGCCGGTATTCTAACCAGCTGAACTACCACTCCATAACCTTGGTGGGTGCTGAGGGGATCGAACCCCCGACATTCGCCTTGTAAGGGCGACGCTCTACCAGCTGAGCTAAGCACCCCAGGAAGGCGCGCTAGTTTACGGCATCTTTAAAGGCTTTGCCAGCCTTAAATGCGGGGGCCTTCGAAGCTTTGATCTGGATGGTTTCACCGGTCTGCGGATTGCGCCCGGCGCGGGCAGCGCGTTCGCGAACTTCAAACGTACCAAAACCGACCAACGTCACCGAATCTCCTTTGCGCAAGCTTTCAGTAATATTATCTACCACGGCGTCTACAGCGCGCGTCGCATCCGCTTTGGACATATCGGCGGTGCTTGCGACGGCATCGATTAATTCTGCTTTATTCATTAAGTGCGACCCTCAATAAGATTTAGTCATTGCTTAGAACTGTGCGGGGCTCGCTCGCTGCATGAACGACTCTTCATCATAAAAATACAGGCTGAGTAACGGTAAGGCCCCGAAGTGCACAGGCAATTTTATACCAATCCTGCAAAGGATGCGTCAAATAAAAAGCCCGTTAACCGCACAATCGAACCAGACTTTGTGCGGTCAGCGGGCTTTCAAGGCCGAAAATTAATGCGTTCTGAGAGTCTTGCGCTTATCCTCAGCCTTGCTCTTTGTCTTTGCTTTCTCTTCCGTTTTACCTTCACCGCTGGTACCGAGCGGCACCGGCGGATGCTGCAGCGCAAGCTCCAGCACTTCGTCGATCCACTTGACCGGTCGGATATCGAGCTTATCCTTGACGTTCTTGGGTATTTCTGCCAGATCCTTGCGGTTTTCCTCCGGTATCAGCACCGTCGTAATCCCCCCGCGGTGGGCCGCCAGCAGTTTTTCCTTCAAGCCGCCAATGGGCAGAACTTCGCCGCGCAAGGTGATTTCACCGGTCATGGCCACATCCGCGCGCACGGGAATTTTGGTCAGCGCCGAGACCAGGGTGGTGCACATTCCGACGCCTGCACTCGGACCGTCTTTCGGCGTCGCGCCTTCGGGTACGTGCACGTGGATGTCGTACTTCTGGTAGAAGTCTTCCTCGATACCCAGCGCCTGAGCGCGGCTGCGCACCACCGTGGTGGCCGCCTGAATGGACTCTTGCATAACATCACCGAGTTGACCGGTATGGATCAGGCGTCCCTTGCCCGGCACAATGGTCGCCTCGATACTCAACAGCTCACCGCCCACTTCGGTCCAGGCAAGGCCGGTGACCTGACCGATCTGGTCGTGCTCTTCCGCACGGCCGTAGCGGAAACGCTTCACACCCAGGTATTTTTCCAGGTTGCGCGGCGTCACAGCGACTTTGGTCCCGGCGTTTTCTAGCAACAGCTCCTTGACCACTTTGCGACAGATTTTAGCCATCTCGCGTTCCAGATTACGCACCCCGGCCTCGCGTGTGTAGTAACGCACAATGTCGCGCACGGCCTTGTCGCTAACCGTCAGCTCGCCCTCCTTCAGACCGTTGTTGGCGATCTGTTTGGGAAGCAGGTAACGAATTGCGATGTTGACCTTCTCATCCTCGGTATAGCCCGGGATGCGGATCACTTCCATGCGATCGAGCAGCGGTCCGGGAATGTTCAGCGAGTTGGAGGTGGCGACGAACATGACATCCGACAAATCGAACTCGACTTCCAGATAGTGATCGCCGAAGGTGCTGTTTTGCTCCGGATCGAGTACCTCAAGCAGCGCCGAGGAGGGATCACCGCGAAAGTCCATCGACATCTTATCGATCTCATCCAATAAAAATAGTGGATTACGCACACCCACCTTAGCCAGATTCTGAATGATTTTGCCCGGCAGAGAACCGATATAAGTACGCCGGTGGCCGCGGATCTCGGCCTCGTCGCGCACCCCGCCGAGCGACATACGGGTGAACTTGCGATTGGTCGCGCGGGCTATGGAACGCCCAAGTGAAGTCTTGCCGACGCCGGGAGGACCGACCAGGCAAAGTATAGGCCCCTTCAGCTTGCGCACGCGCTGCTGCACGGCAAGATACTCGAGGATGCGTTCCTTGACCTTGTCCAGCCCGTAATGGTCCTCGTCCAACACGGTCTCGGCGCGCGCCAGATCGTGGCGAATCTTGGTGCGCTTCTTCCACGGCGCGCTGACCAGCCAATCGATATAGTTACGCACCACCGTGGCTTCGGCGGACATGGGTGACATCATCTTGAGCTTATTCAGTTCGGCGGCGGCCTTGGTTTTGGCCTCCTTGCTCATGCCGGCTTTTTCGATCTTGTCGGCCAGTTCATCAGTTTCATTGGGCACGTCGTCCATCTCGCCCAACTCTTTTTGAATGGCTTTCATTTGTTCGTTGAGGTAATACTCGCGCTGGCTCTTTTCCATCTGCTGCTTGACGCGACCACGAATGCGTTTCTCGATCTGCAGCACATCGATTTCACCCTCGATGATACCCATCAGATGTTCGAGGCGTTCACGCACGCTTTCGATTTCGAGAATGCGCTGCTTCTCGTCGAGCTTCAGCGCCATATGCGCGGCGATGGTGTCGGCCAGCCGGCCGGGCTCATCGATACCGGAAAGCGAGGTAAGAATTTCCGGCGGTACTTTCTTGTTCAGTTTGACGTACTGATCGAACAGCGTCAGCAGCGAGCGCATCAGCACGTCGACTTCGCGCTCGCCTTTGTGCTCGCTGGAACCTCGCGCCTCAATCTGCGCGGAGAAAAATTCATCCGTGGTCTGAAACTCGACCACGCTGGCACGCTCCGCCCCTTCGACCAGAACCTTGACAGTGCCGTCGGGCAATTTCAGCAACTGCAAAATCGTCGACAGGGTGCCGATTTCGTGAATATCCTCGACCTGGGGGTCGTCGACCTCGGCGCTCTTTTGCGCCACAAGGAGAATTCTCTTGTCATCATCCATGGCGGCTTCCAGCGCCCGAATGGATTTTTCCCGCCCGACGAACAGCGGAATGACCATATGCGGATAGACCACCACATCGCGTAGCGGCAGCACCGGAACCACGGCTTTCTCGTTGCTAGTGCCTTCGGGGGTGTTTTCGTTGTGCTCCATCGGAGAGTACCTCGTATCCGTATTTGATTGAGGAGCCGGTCGGTTTCACGCGGCCCCCAAGTCTGCATAGATGGGGACGTTGACCAGCCAATTCAATGACGGTATTAACGCCCACTAGAATAATTGCAAGAACTGAGCCACGCACCCCCGCCCGGGGATGCGTGGGTAAAAACCGGAAAACCACTCGGGAGTATAGCGCGTTCGCGCCCGCACCGAAGGCTGGCGCTGGCTGTGCATCGCGCTCGTAAACAGATGGAATTAAGGGAAAAACGCTCAGTCAGAGGCAGCGCGCTGCTCCTGCTCGGAGTCGTAGACCAGATAGGGCTCGGATTCGCCGGCAATCGCGCGTTCGTCGATGACGACTTTCTGCACATTTTCCAGGGAAGGCAACTCGTACATGGTATCCAGCAACACGTGCTCCATGATCGTCCGCAATCCCCGCGCTCCGGTTTTACGCAGCATGGCTTTGCGCGCCACGGCGCGTAGTGCGTCCTCACGGAACTCGATTTCCGCGCCTTCCATTTCAAACAACTTGGCATACTGCTTGGTGAGGGCGTTTTTCGGTTCGGTCAGGATACTGACCAGAGCATTTTCGTCGAGCTCTTCCAGGGTCGCGACCACCGGCAGACGACCGACGAATTCCGGAATCAAGCCAAACTTGATCAAATCCTCCGGCTCGACGTCGTAGAGAATTTCGCCGACGTTGACGTCCTCTTCGCGGGTTTTCACTTCCGCCTTGAAGCCGATACCGCCTTTCTCCGAACGGCCCTTGATAATCTTCTCCAAACCGGCGAACGCGCCGCCAACGATAAACAGTATGTTGGAGGTATTGACCTGCAGAAATTCCTGCTGCGGATGTTTACGCCCGCCCTGCGGAGGAACCGAGGCGACTGTCCCTTCGATCAGCTTGAGCAGCGCCTGCTGTACGCCCTCACCGGACACGTCCCGGGTGATGGAGGGGTTGTCGGATTTGCGCGAAATTTTGTCGATTTCGTCGATGTAGACGATACCGGTCTGCGCCTTCTCCACATCGTAATCGCACTTTTGCAGCAACTTCTGAATAATGTTTTCGACGTCTTCGCCGACATAGCCGGCTTCGGTCAGCGTGGTGGCATCGGCAATGGTGAAGGGGACGTTGAGCAAGCGTGCCAGCGTTTCGGCCAACAGCGTCTTGCCGGAGCCGGTAGGACCGATCAGCAGAATATTGCTCTTGGAAAGCTCCACCTCGTCTTTCTTGTGCCCCGCTTCCAATCGCTTGTAATGATTGTAGACGGCTACCGAGAGGACTTTCTTGGCGCGCATCTGGCCGATAACATACTCGTCCAGCACGTCGTTGATCTCGTGAGGCTTTGGCAGCTTATTGGTGCCGCCGGAGGATTTCTCCTGCATCTCCTCGCGAATGATGTCATTACACAGCTCGACACACTCGTCACAGATGAAAACCGACGGACCGGCGATCAGCTTGCGTACTTCGTGCTGGCTCTTACCACAGAAAGAGCAGTACAGTAATTTTCCGTCGTCGCCTTTGGCGTTGCGATCGTTGCTCATAACCGATATCCCCGACTTGCGGTCTCCCTTTCCTACTATTCAGCGGCAGATACTCTTCGGCCTGAATACCTCAAAATACCCTGCAAACCGCCTCTTCCTATTCAACACCCTACAGAGCTGTCTGACAAGGGTTTCCGGCCGTAATCTGCGGTTTTTCCGGCCTTATTCGGCACCTGTCTTGCGAGTTACGAGGATTTCGTCGATCAGCCCGTATTCCACTGACTGTTCCGCACCCATGAAATTGTCACGGTCGGTATCGGTCTGGATTCTCTCCAGCGGCTGACCGGTATGGCTTGAGAGGATCTTGTTGAGACGCTCGCGAACCAGAAGTATTTCCCGGGCATGAATATCGATATCGGTCGCCTGGCCCTGAAAACCGCCCAGCGGCTGATGGATCATCATGCGCGAATGCGGTAGGCAGTAGCGTTTGCCGTGAGTCCCGCCGGCCAGCAACAGCGCGCCCATGCTGGCCGCCTGGCCTATACACATGGTACTGACATCGGCCTTGACGAATTGCATGGTGTCGTAGATCGCCAGTCCGGCGGTCACCGAGCCCCCCGGCGAGTTGATGTATAAATGGATATCCTTATCGGGATTTTCGGACTCGAGAAACAGCAATTGGGCGACCACCACGTTGGCCATATAGTCTTCGACCGGGCCGACAATGAATACCACGCGCTCCTTGAGCAGGCGTGAGTAGATATCATAGGCCCGTTCGCCACGCGCGGTCTGTTCTATGACCATCGGCACCAGGTTCAGCGCCTGAATGTCCGCTGCGCCGCCATTGCTCATTTTGTGTGACATTAAATGCCTTCCTTTACGTCGGCCGACCCTGGTTCAGGCCTGCATGATTTGATCAAAACTGACGGTTTTTTCGTCGACTTTCGCCTGCGCGGCGATCCATTCCATGACGGTCTCTTCCATGATCAGAGTCTGTACGCCGGCCAGCATTTCCTGGTTGCCATAATACCACTGCACCACTTCCTCGGGCTTCTCATACGACTGCGCCAGATCTTCGATGGTAGCGCGCACCCGCTCCGGGTCGATCTGCAGCTGATTGCGTTTGACGATCTCGGCAATCAGCAGGCCCAACGAGACGCGCCGGCGCGCCTCGGCCTGGTAGCGGCTGCGGTCGCTCACTGCATCGGCAGCGGCTTCGTCTTTCTTGATCAACGCGCTCACTTCATTTTCAACCAACGAAGCCGGCACCTCGATATCGGCTTTTTCCAGTAGCGCCTCAAAGACCTGGTGTTTGACCTTCGATTTGATCACCGCCTGCAGTTCGCGCTGCATATTGCGACGGATTTCATCGCGCAAACTCGCCAGCCCACCGTCGCCGACGCCAAACGCGCGGGCGAATTCATCGTCGAGCTGCGGCAGTTCGGCCGCCGCGACGCTGTGCACCTTGACATCGAAAACGGCACTCTTTCCGGCGACCTCCGGGGACCCGTAGTCCTCGGGGAAAGTCACTTCCACCGTCTTCGTCTGATCGGCACAAACGCCTCTGAGCTGCTCTTCAAAACCCGGGATCATAGCGTTACTGCCGAGCTCCAAGGGCACTCCGGTGGCGGCGTTGCCCTCGAACGGCTGGCCGTCGATGCGCCCCTCGAAGTCGATCTCGAGGCGGTCGCCGTCAGCCGCGGCGCGCTCCACCGGACTCCAGATGACGCGCTGCTTACGCAGCTTCTCCAGCATGTTATCGACGTCGCTCTCAGTGACCTCGGCGGTCATACGCTCGATGCTGATATCACTCAGTTGCGGCGGCTCGATGTCCGGATAAATCTCGAACGAGGCGACATATTGCAACTCTTTGCCCGGCTGATTCTGCGTCTGCTCGATGCTCGGGTCGCCGGCAGGCTTGAGGTTCTCCTGCTGCAGGGCCTGTTCGTAGCTGGTCGCGATCAGCTCGCCGGCCGCCTCCTGGCGGACCTGCTCACCATAGCGCTTTTTGACCACGCTCAAAGGTACCTTGCCCGGGCGGAAGCCGTCGAGCCGGACGCTGCGCGCGAGCTGCTGCAGCTTGCTTTCCACCTGCTGGTCGATCTGGTCAGCGGGGATCTCCACCGTCATCCGGCGTCCCAGCCCGCTGGTGGTTTCAACAGAGACTTGCATGTTATTTCCTCGAATCTGAACTTGTTTTTTTCATCGTCTGGTGCGAAAGGAGAGACTCGAACTCTCACGGGTCACCCCACTGGAACCTAAATCCAGCGCGTCTACCAATTCCGCCACTCTCGCAGTCCACCACGACACCGGCAAGCCGATGGATCAGTGGTGGCAAGCTATTATACGGGTTTGGAAAAAGCAGCATAACCCCGCGCGCGTCAGGGGAATAAAAAAGCCCGCGGGCGGGCGGGCTGGAAGATGGTGGGCCGTGAAGGGCTCGAACCTTCGACCAAGAGATTAAGAGTCTCCTGCTCTACCAACTGAGCTAACGGCCCGTAAAATAGAAAAATGGGGCGAATGACCGGGATCGAACCGGCGACAACTGGAGTCACAATCCAGCGCTCTACCAACTGAGCTACACCCGCCACTGAACTTATGCCTGTGCCGCCCTCGCCAAAACCCGACGGGGCCGAGCGCAGATTGGTGCCCCGGAGAGGATTCGAACCCCTGACCCACGGCTTAGAAGGCCGTTGCTCTATCCTACTGAGCTACCGGGGCTCGAGCACCTGCTAACGCAGTGATACGGCATACCTTCTGTCATTGGTCGGGGCAGAGAGATTCGAACTCCCGACATCCTGCTCCCAAAGCAGGCGCGCTACCAGACTGCGCTATGCCCCGTGGATTTCCGTTACCGCGCGAACCATCGCGCCCGCGCCGACCACCGGACGGGCGGCGATCATACGGTGACCCGCAAGCACCGTCAACGGCAGGGTGCACTATAGCAGAATTTCCCCCACGCTTGTCGGGTCGGGCCGCGCATGCGAAAATCGCGGGCCTTCTCCGCACAGGCCAAGCCGCGCACGCAATGAACGCCCGAATCATCGACGGCAAAGCCGTTTCGGCGCAACTACGCCGACAGATCAAGGAGACCATTGACCTGCGCCTGGCCGAGGGATTGGCGCCACCGGGGCTGGCCGTGGTGCTGGTCGGCAACGACCCCGCCTCGCAGATCTATGTGCGCAACAAGCGCAACGCCTGCGCCGAAGCGGGCCTGCTGTCACGCTCCTACGACCTGCCGGTAGAGACCTCGCAACAACAGCTGCTGGATCTGATCGACCAACTCAACGCCGATGCGGCCATTCACGGCATCCTCGTGCAGCTGCCGTTGCCGCTACAGATCAACGCCGAAACCGTCATCGAACGCATTCGTCCGGACAAGGACGTGGACGGCTTTCACCCCTATAACGTCGGCCGCCTGGCGTTGCGCATGCCGCAACTGCGCCCGTGCACGCCGCGCGGGGTCATCACCCTGCTCGATAGCATCGGCGAAACTTATCATGGACGTGAAGCGGTGGTGGTCGGCGTGTCCAACCACGTCGGGCGGCCGATGGCGCTGGAGTTGCTGCTGGCCGGCGCCACGGTGACCTGTTGCCACCGTTTTACCCGCGATCTGCGCGCCCATGTGGCGCGGGCGGAAATCCTCGTCGTGGCCGCCGGCAAACCCGGGCTGGTACCGGGCGAGTGGATAAGCGAAGGCGCCACGGTGGTCGATATCGGCATCCACCGCACCGAGCGCGGCCTGGTGGGGGACGTGGATTTCGCCGTCGCGCAACAACGCGCCGCCTGGATCACGCCGGTACCGGGTGGCGTAGGCCCCATGACGGTGGCCACGTTGCTGCAGAACACCCTGTTCGCCGCCGACACCCTGCACTCCTGAGGCGTGTCAGCGCCGCTTCATCCGCGCCGCCACTGCGTGCCGCCGGCGGCGTCTTCCAGCACAATGCCGAGCTCGCTGAGTTGCTCGCGGATACGATCGGCGGCGGCAAAATCGCGCGACGCCCGCGCCTGATCCCGCCGCGCCACCAACGCATCGATCTGCCCGTCGGCCAGCGTTTCATCGACGCGCCCCGGAAGCCCGCGCAAGTACACCTGCGCCGCAGACTGCAACAGACCCAGCCTGCCTCCCAGCTCACGCAGCTCAGCGGCCAGGACTGCGGCATCGTCCGAGCCCTGTTCGCGCGCCCGGTTGACCGCGCGCGCCAGATCGAACAGCACCGCCAACGCTTCGGGCGTGTTGAAATCATCGTCCATCGCCGCCTGAAAACGCAGCGCATACCCGTCCTGCGGCGTGGCACCGGGTGCGGCGTCGGCATCGCGTAAGGCGGTATAAAGACGCTGTAAGGCACCGCGGGCCTGATCCAGATTGTCGTCACTGTAGTTGAGCGGGCTGCGGTAATGACTGGAGAGGATGAAGTAACGCACCTCTTCGGGCTGATAGCGTTGCAGGATTTCGCGCACGGTAAAAAAATTGCCCAGTGATTTGGACATTTTCTCTTCCTCGACCTGGACGAAACCGTTATGCACCCAGTAGTTGACGAAGTGCTCGCCGGTAGCCGCCTCGGACTGGGCGATTTCGTTTTCATGGTGCGGGAACTGCAGGTCCATGCCGCCGCCGTGAATATCGAAATGCGCCCCCAGGCATTCGGTGGACATGGCCGAACACTCGATATGCCAGCCGGGACGACCCATGCCCCAGTCGGACGACCAACTCGGCTCACCGGGCTTGGCGCTTTTCCATAACACGAAGTCCAGCGGATCCCGCTTGGCGTCTTCCACTTCGACGCGCGCCCCGGAGCGCAACTCCTCGACCCGCTTGCCCGACAGGCGCCCGTAACCGGCAAACTGATTCACCGCGTAGTAGACGTCGCCGTTAGCACCCAGGTAGGCGAAACCCTTGTCGATCAGAGTGCGGATCATGGCGAGGATATCGTCCATCGAGTCGGTCGCGCGCGGCTCGGCGTCGGGTCGCAGGACACCCAAGGCGTCCGCGTCCTCGTGCATGGCGCAGATAAAACGCTCGGTGAGCGCCTCGATAGGTTCGCCATTTTCGGCCGCGCGGGCAATAATCTTATCGTCGATGTCGGTGATATTGCGCACATAGGTCACGGCATAACCGAGGCTGCGCAAGTGCCTGACGATGATGTCGAACACCACCAGCACGCGCGCATGCCCCAGATGACAATAGTCGTAGACGGTCATACCGCAGACGTACAGACGCACTTTGCCCGCCTCGATGGGAACAAAAGTTTCCTTGCTGCGTGAGAGACTGTTAAACAGTTTCAGCATGCGCCTCGGCTCCACGGCAGTAATCCAGCGCCGCCTGCAAACGTTCGCGACACGCATCGCGGCCCAACCAGTCCCATATACGCCCCATTTCAGGGCCGTGCACGGCGCCGCTAAGCGCGACGCGCAACGGCATATAAAGCGCTTTGCCGCGCGCACCGGTCTGTTTACCCACCGCCGCGGCAAACTCACGGAAAGCCCCGGATGAGTCTGCCAGCAAGCTCAGCGAGGCGGCGAAGAAAGCGCTGCCCGCGGCGAGCAGGACGCGGCCTTCGGCCTCGCCGGGCCTCGGCTCACCACATAGGCGCGAGACCCAGTCGACGATATCCTGCGGCATTTCCACATTATCGCGTACTAGATCCAGCACGGCCAAGCCGCGCGCGGCGTCACACCCAGCGGGTAACACGCCTCCGGCCTCGCGGAACCAACCCAGCAGCGTCTCGCTGTCGGCCGCCTGCACCGCCTCTTTCTGCCAGTGACGTAGTTGGCTTGGATCGAAACGTGCCGGTGCTTTACCCAGGCGCTCCAGGTCGAACTGTGCCGCCAGGCGCTCGGGCTCGGCGTAGCTGTCGTCGCCGTAACTGTGGCCGAGCCTGGCCAGATAATTGAGAATGGCCGTCGGCAGATAGCCCATTTCACGCAACTGGCGCACACTGAGACTGCCGTGGCGCTTGGACAAGGGGCTGGCATCCTCGCCGACCAACAGCGAAACATGCCCGTAGGCGGGCGCGTCCAGTTCGAGGGCCTGCAGAATCAACAGTTGTCGCGGGGTGTTGCTCAAGTGATCCTCGCCGCGCAGCACGTGAGTGACCGCCATCAGGGCATCGTCGATGGCGTTGCAGAAGAAAAACGCCGCCGTGCCGTCGCTGCGGCGAATGATGAAATCGCCGATGTCATCGCTGTTGTAACGCTGCGGGCCGCGCACCAGGTCATTGAACTCCACCTGGCCGCCGGCCGGTACCCGAAAGCGCAGGGTCGGCCTCTCGCCCGCCGCCAGCCGCCGCCTGACCTCCTCCGCCGGCAGATGCGCGCAGGTACCCGCATAACGCGGCGGCTGACCGGCCGAGCGCTGGGCCTTACGCGCCAGCTGCAACGCTGTGTCGCTGCAAAAACAGGGATAGGCCGCGCCGGCGGTCTCCAGCGCCTGGTAGTACCGCGCGTAAATCGCCCCACGCTGGGCCTGATAGTAAGGCCCACGCTCACCGTCTGCCTCGGGGCCCTCCTGCCAGCGCAGGCCCAGCCAGCGGAGGTCCCGCATCAAAGCCTGGGCGTGTTCGCCGCGGCTGCGCTCGGCATCGGTGTCTTCGATGCGCAGCAGGAAAACTCCGCCCCTACTGGCGGCAAGCAGATAATTAAACAGCGCTGTGCGCAGATTGCCCAGATGAATTTCCCCGCTGGGACTGGGCGCAAACCGGGTTTTCAGGGTGCTCTCGCTCATCGCTATCAATGCTGTACGGGACGGCGCGCATGGTAACAAAAATTGGTCGACAGCGCGGAAATCGTTATCATAGCCGGCCAGCAACCCCTACAGGAGACACCATCTTGACGGTAACCATGCAGACCACTAAAGGCACTATCGTACTGGAACTCGACGCCGACAAGGCGCCGGAAACCGTCGCCAACTTTGTCGAATACGCCCGCGCCGGCTTTTTCGACGGGACTATTTTCCATCGGGTCATTCCCGGCTTCATGATCCAGGGCGGTGGTTTCGACCCGAGCATGCAGCAGAAATCCACCCGCGCGCCGATCAAAAACGAGGCCGACAACGGGCTGACCAACGATCTGGGTACTATCGCCATGGCGCGCACGCCCGATCCCAACTCCGCCACCGCGCAGTTTTTCATTAATGCCAAGGACAACGGTTTCCTGAACTTCACGGCGCCCAATGCCCAGGGCTGGGGTTATTGCGTGTTCGGGAAAGTTGTCGAGGGGCTCGAGGTGGTCAAGGACATCGAAAAAGTACCCACCACCAGCCGCGATGGCCACCAGGACGTGCCGCAGGAAGACGTCGTTATCGAAAGCGTCACCGTGCAGGACTGAAGCAGGTACCCGGGCTACGGCCCGGGCCGACATGAGCGCCTGCTTCATTTCCGATCTGCACCTGCATCCCTCGCGGCCGGCCATCAGCCGCTGCTGTATCGATTTTCTCGCCACTTTGAAAGCCGATGAGCAGCTGTACATCCTCGGTGATCTGTTCGAGGCGTGGGTCGGCGACGACCATCCGGAGCCGACCTATGAGCCGGTCAAAGAGGCGCTGCTGGCCTGCACCACGGCTGGCACGCAGGTGTTCGTGCTACACGGCAATCGCGACTTTCTGCTCGGCGAACGGTTCGCCGCCGAAACCGGCTGCCGGCTGATTGAAGACCCCACCGTAATCGAGCTCTGTGGACGGCGCACGCTGCTCATGCACGGCGATTCCTTATGTACGGACGACCGTGACTACCAGGCGTTACGGGCCCGCCTGCGCCACCCGCAATGGCAACAACAGGCCTTATCGTTGCCGCTCGACGCCCGCCTGCGTTTCGCCCGCCAGGCGCGTGAAATGAGCACCCTGGCCACCGCTGAGCGCGGCGAGCAGCTACTGGATGTCAATCCTGGTGAAGTGCTACGCGTTCTCGAGCGCCACAACGCCGAACTGCTCATTCACGGTCATACCCATCGCCCGGGTATACATCGATTAAGGCATGGCGGCAGAGACTTGCAGCGGGTGGTTTTGGGCGACTGGTACGAACAGGGCAGCGTCCTGCGGGTAGCGCCCGGCCAACTGGAGCTCACCAGCCTGCCGGCGTGATTCAGCGGCCGGCGGCCGGCAGAACGGTAAAGCCCACCGGTACCACAAACAACTTTTCGTCCACCGGCACCGCGGCTTCGAAACCGGTCAGTTGGCGGCGCTCGCCATCGCTGTTCCAGTCGGCCAGCAGCATGCCCCGGCTGAGCTGGAAATCCGTGGCATAGAGGTAACGCGAAAGAAAGCATGGAGTCTGCAGCGGCTCGGGGGTGTGCGCCAGGGTACGTTGTTGCTGGACTGCCAGGGCCAGGGCGAATTCCTGCAAGGCCAGCCGCACCGGCTCCAGAAAGCCCGGCGCGACCAGCGCGGTGCGACAGATTTCGCCACCGGCGCTCAGTTCAACTTCCAGCGGTGCTGCGCCGGCGATCTTCGGCGCCTGCGTGGCGCTGTGCTGACGCACCTTGAACTGCAGTGAGCCGGGCTTTTCCGGCGGCGCGCCCTTCCCGTCGACTTCGAGCACGCGGCGTTCCTCGCGCACCACCGAATAAATTTTCCCCCGCCGACGGTCAAACAGCAGGAAGTCACCGTCATCGCGACCGTCATCGGAACGCATGAAATCCGGCGTGACAATATAGCGTACCGGATACGGCGCAATGCCGGCCTCCTGCTCCTGAAACCAAACCACCGTGGCGGGCGTTTGCGCTACGCCGGCGTGCACAGCGCCACTGAGCGCCAGCACGCCGGCCAGCCACAGGAAAAACCCGCGCCAGCCCATGGCGCTCACGATCCGCACACCGACATAGCTTCCAGGTGCTGCATTTCCTCTTCGTTGAATCCCGCCTGGCGGCGCGCGGCGTAGTGGAACGGACGCCGCACCTGCCCTTGCATATACTGGTTCAACAATTCCACGAACGTCGCATCGGCGTCCAAGCCGCGCTCGCGACAAAGATAACGGAACCAGCGGCTACCGATTTCGACGTGACCGATTTCGTCGCGCAGGATGATTTCCAACGCCGCGACGGCGCGCGCATCACCGCTGCTGCGCAGCTTTTCGAGTATCGCCGGGGTTACATCCAGGCCGCGCGCCTCGAGCACCCGCGGCACCAGCGCCATGCGCACCAGCGGGTCGTGCGCGGTTTTGCAAGCCATCTCCCACAAACCGTTGTGCGCGTCAAAGTCGCCGTAGGCATAACCGAGACTCTGCAGGCAATCACACAGCAAACCGAAGTGCACGGCTTCTTCACCCGCTACACCCGCCCAGTCGCTATAAAAGGCGCTGGGCATGGCGCGAAAACGATACACCGCATCCCACGCCAGATTGATGGCATTGAACTCAATATGCGCCAAGGCGTGCAACAGCGTCGCCCTGCCTTGCACGCTGCCCGGTTTGCGCTTGGGCAAGTCGCGCGGCCGGACCAAACGCGGGCGCGCCGGTCGGCCCGGCGCATCGATAGCAACCGGAGCGGTGGCGCAGAGCGGGCACAACTGTTGTTGATTGACGGCGGCCACCGCCGCTGCGGTCAACCGGCACTTCTCCAGCGGATCTGCGCAGCGCAGACAGGCCAAGGCGCGGGCGAACAGATCCTCAGGCATGGGAAGACCGACTAAGTTGCTGGATCAGCATGATAATTAGCTTTAATAAATAACTTCAACTATTTGTTAATCATATTAATTTAAAAATATAGAGTAGTTTTTTTGACACCGCCAATGCCTTTGTGCATGCTGGCAGCATACCTCGAGAGGGATAGAAAATGACTATACAGCATCACGCCCTCGAAGTTTACGAACCCTACGACTACCAGGGTGACAATCCGCTCAGTGTGGCCGGCGTCGCGGTGATAGCCGGACCGATGCGCGAAACCTATTATCTCGTGCAGATCGAACACCCTTTCGCTATCGATGACGCGCAGGTGACACAGTTGCTGGTGCAACCGCGCTACAACGGCGACAACATTGATCGCGCGGTTTCCAGCACCTGTACGGTGAATATCGCCCGGGTCATCGGCGACGCCGATCTGATGAACATGGACAGTGTCAGTTTTGATAATTTCACCCGCTGGGGAGTCGGCAAGATTACCCCGCCCGGCTGAGATCAGTCGCGCAGCAGCTGGATCCTGCCACTGACCTGGACGGTGATCCGGCTGCTGCCCTGGTCGAAAGCCGGGGCGGCCACCGAGGCGCGTGCCACCGAGGCCATGGCCTCGGCATGCAGCGGTATCGGCTGCTGCAACCCACCACTGTGCACCGCGACATCCATCAGCGCGTAGCTTTTGGCATCCAGGGCCTCGCTGATCAGCGTGGCGCGCTGACGGAACGCCGACAACGCCTCCTTTATCAATGCTGCTTCGACCTCGCGGCGCTTGTCCGGCGAGACCGAAAACCGCAGTGACTGAATCTGCAGACGTTCCTGCAACACGCCCAACGTTCGACTGAGCGCCTCGACGTCGGCGGCCTCGAGCTGCAACTCCTGGCGTGCGCGCCAACGCACGATCTTGCCGTCTTCGTACACGGGGTAGGTCTGATAGGACCCGCTGCGCGATTTGAGCGCGCTCTGCGCTTTGAGCTGTTGCAGCGCCCAGGCCATGCTCTGGTTGATCTGTTGCGCCAGCCGCGCAGGCTCGCGCTGTTCGCCGGTCACACTCAGTACCGCCAGGGCGTGGTCGTTTTCCACGTCACGCCCCGCCTCCACTTGAAAGCTTACCTGATCGCGCGGCACTTTCTGCGCGGCGCCGGCCAGTGCCGGCCATACCGCCAGTGCCAGCAAGATAGCCGCGAGCATCTGTCGCATACCGTCTCCCCTCTCAGTTCAGCCCGCGCGCGAGATCAGCGCACAGATCTTCGATATTCTCCAAGCCGACCGCGACACGGACCAGGCCGTCGGAAATCCCGGAGGTGTTACGCTGCTCCGGCGTCAGACGCCCATGCGTCGTCGTCGCCGGATGGGTGATGGTGGTCTTGGTATCGCCCAGATTGGCCGTGATCGAGCAGATGCGCGTGGCGTCGATCAACCGCCAGGCCGCCGCCTGCCCCCCCGCCAGGTCAAACGATACAATGCCGCCGAAGCCGCTCTGCTGGCGCGCCGCCAAATCATGCTGGGGGTGCGTGGGCAGCCCCGGATAATAAACCCTGGCCACGCCCGGCTGGCGCTCTAACCACTCGGCGAGCTGACCCGCCGCCCGGCAATGAGCCTGCATGCGCAACGACAGCGTCTCCAGCCCCTTGAGAAACACCCAGGCGTTAAACGGGCTCATGCTCGGACCGCAGGTGCGCAGAAACCCGTAAACCCCCGCACCGACAACCGCCTCGCTACCGACCACTGCTCCGCCGACGCAGCGTCCCTGCCCGTCCAGATATTTGGTGGCCGAATGAATAACGATATCGGCACCCAGCGCCAGCGGCCGCTGCAGTGCCGGTGTACAAAAACAATTGTCCACCACCAGCAGACACTCGTTGGCGTGGGCCAGTTCCGCCAACGCCGCGATATCGGCGATCTCGGTCAACGGGTTGGAGGGGGTCTCCAAAAACAAGAGACGGGTCTGCGGCGTTATCGCCCGCTCCCAGGCCGCCAGATCATTCTGCGCCACGAAGGTGGTGTCGATACCGAACTTGCGCAGATAGTTGTCGAACAGCAGCGTGGTGCTGCCGAAAACACTGCGCGAGGAAACGATGTGGTCTCCCCCGGAGAGCAGCCCGGCGCAGGTGGCGTAGATGGCCGACATCCCCGAAGCCGTGGCCACGCAACGCTCGGCGCCTTCCAGCGCCGCCAGGCGTTGTTCGAAATTGCGCACGGTAGGATTGGTGAACCGCGAATAGACATTGCCAGGCGTTTCCCCAGAAAAGCGCGCCGCGGCGGCAGCGGCGTTTTCGAACACGTAGCTCGAGGTGGGGAAAATCGCCTCGGCGTGTTCCTGTTCGGCGCTACGATGCTGCCCGGCGCGAACCGCCAGGGTATCGAAGCCCGGTGTGGAATCGGTCTCGGACATGCTCACTCCGCTTCACTGTGATTGACTGACACGCGGGCACAAAAAAACCCGCTCCCGACTGACAGCGAAAGCAGGTATGCCGTCGCTTTAGCCGCATTTATTAGGCGCCCGCAAGCTGAAACTCAAATCGGCGCTCTGCAAACAGGCTAGACAATAGCCGCCTTAGGTGTCAAGCGTTATTGTGCATCTCGAGCACTTCGTCATCGATGATGCGCCGCTCCTGCTTGGCGGAATCGTTGCGCATATTCTCGATATGGCTGAGATAACTGTCGGTGACACCGCCGGTGACGTATTCGCCGGTGAACACCGAACAGTCGAATTCGGAGATCTGCCGGTTGCCCCGGCCCACCGCTTTCACCAGGTCCTTGAGGTCCTGGAAAATCAGCCAGTCGGCGCCGATGGCCGCGGCGATCTCTTCCACCGTACGATCATGGGCGATCAATTCGTCCTTGCTGGGCATGTCGATGCCGTAGACGTTGGGGTGGCGTACCGGCGGCGCGGCCGAGGCGAAAAAGACGTTCTTGGCCCCGGCATCACGCGCCATCTGGATAATCTGCTGCGAGGTGGTACCGCGGACAATGGAATCGTCGACCAGCATGACGTTCTTGTCTTTGAACTCGAGTTCGATGGCATTGAGCTTCTGGCGCACCGATTTCTTGCGCTGTTGCTGCCCCGGCATAATGAACGTGCGACCGATATAGCGGTTTTTGATAAACCCTTCGCGATACTTCACGCCCAGGTTGTAGGCCAGCTGCAGGGCGGCGGTACGACTGGTATCGGGGATGGGGATAACGACATCGATGTGGTGGTCGGGACGCTCACGGCGGATTTTCGCCGCCAGCACTTCACCCATGCGCAGGCGCGCCTTGTACACCGAGATGTTATCGATAATGGAATCGGGCCTGGCCAGATAGACGTGCTCGAAAATACAAGGCGCGTAACGCGGGTGTTCGGCGCACTGACGCTTGAACATGCCACCCTCCATACCGAGGAACACCGCCTCTCCGGGGCGCACGTCATCGATCAGCTCGAAGCCCAGCGTATCCAGCGCCACACTTTCCGAAGCCACCATGTATTCGAGGCCTTGCGCCGATTCGCGCTTGCCGTAGACCAGCGGGCGCACGCCGCACGGGTCGCGGAACGCCACGATACCGAAACCGGTGATCATGGCCACCGCCGCATAGGCGCCGCGACACCGCCGGTGCACGCCGGCGACCGCGGCGAACACATCTTCGTGGTCGATTTCCAGCTTGCCGCGCCGTTGCAGTTCGTGGGCGAAGACGTTGAGCAGCACTTCGGAATCCGAATCGGTGTTGATATGGCGCAGGTCTTCGCGATACAGGTTCTGTTTGAGTTCTTCGGCGTTTATCAGGTTGCCGTTGTGGGCCAGCGTAATGCCGTAGGGCGAGTTGACGTAAAAGGGCTGGGCCTCGGCGGAACTCTCACAACCGGCCGTCGGATAACGCACATGCCCGATACCCATGGTGCCGCGCAAACGCAGCATATGGCGGGTATGGAACACATCGCGCACCAGCCCGTTGTCCTTACGCAGGCACAGCTGATCGCCGTCACAGGTGATAATCCCGGCGGCGTCCTGGCCGCGGTGCTGCAACACCGTCAGGGCATCGTAGATCGACTGGTTAACGGCGCTGAAAGAAACAATTCCGACAATTCCACACACTGGCCTTAACCCCGAAACTCAAATGATTCCATCAGGCGACCGGAAACTGGATGTTCCGGGCGATGTCCTCAGGAAGAAAGCTTTTCAGCCACACAGCCAGCTCCTGAAAGTGTCCCAACAGCAGCGATTGCTGCCACCAGGGATCCTGCGGCAGCGCGGTCAGCCCGGCCAGGAGCACCAGTACGGCGATAATCACGATGCCGCGGGCGACACCGAAGACCACACCGAGCATCCGATCGGTCGCCGTCAAGCCGGACTTGGCGACCAACTGCGCGGCGAGGTAGCTGATCACTCCGCCCACCAGTACCGTGACCACAAAGAGGATGCCGAAACCGACCGCATCGCGGACCGACGGCGTCTCGATCCAGCGCGCCAGCACGTCTCCCAAATCGTGAAAGAACAGCAGCGCGATCCACAGCGCCGCCACCCAGCTGGCCAACGACAGCGCTTCTCTGACAAAGCCGCGCCACAAACTCAGTAGCGCGGAAAGCAAAATGATCGCCAGCAGAATGTAGTCTATCCAGATCAAGCGATGGACCTGCACTTCTGTGTTACGTGGCGCCGCTTAACCGAATTCATGGCGCGCTATTTTACGCCAAGACCGCGGGCAGCGACAGCGCATCAGGGGTAGGAAAGCACACGACCCTTGAGGTCAAAGGCGCTGGCGAGTTTTTTCTGTTGCTGTTCGGCCTCGGCGCGCTCCAGGTACGGCCCCACCCGGACCCGAAAATGGGGCTTTGCGTCGACCACCACGCGCTCGACCTGGGTGGCGAATTGTTCCTTACGCAGCCGGTCGCGCAAGCGCAGCGCGTTCTGCTCGCTGGAGAAACTGCCCACCTGCACGACCCAACTGCCGAGCGGGCCGGGCGCCGGTGTAGAGCTCTCCGCGCTTGCCTGGGGCATCGCGGCTGGGGCGACGGTGGCGAGCGGCGGACTGGTTGACTCCTCGGCGGACTCAGGCCCCGGGTTAGCGGTTGTCTGCGGCTCTGTCGCCGGCTCGGGTGGCAGTGACAACGGCACGGATCCGCCTGTGTCAGTGTCCTGCGGGCCCACTTGCCCGGCAGTCGCGGGCATCGCCTCGTGCACCACCGACTGTTCGGGTTGCGCGGGAATTTCCGCGTCTGGCGCGAATCGCTCCAGCGGCTCGCTCAGCCCCTGATCGCGCGGTTCGGGCAGAGGCGCCATTTCCGGCACCAGGTTACTGTCGGGGCCTTCGAGCAACATCGGTATAAAGATCACCGCCAGTGCGACCAGTACCACGGCGCCGACCAGGCGCTGTTTCAACAACAAATCCATCCTCTTCTCCCTGTTACTCCGACGCCTCCAAGGCGCACCACTCGGCGACGGTATAAAACGATCCACACACCACCACCCGATCACCCGGGCGCAATACCGCCTGCAGCGCGTCGCGGGTTTCCGACATACTGGCGAAAGACGCTATGCGTTGGCCGGTGCAGGCGCTGATGCTCGCGGCAAGCGCGGCCGCCGGGCTGGCGCGCGCCACCTGCAGCCCGCTGGCGTACCAGGTATCCACAAAGGGCAGCAATGGTTGTACAAAAGACGCCGGCTGCTTGTCTTTCATCATGCCCAGGACCGCGTAACAGCGTCGCGGTGACGGCATTTGCCGCAGCGTGTCCGCCAGCGCCTGTGCGGCCTGCGCATTATGAGACACATCGAGAACCTGATCCACCGCTCCGCCGACGTGCTGAATCCGCCCAGGCAGACCGAACTTGAGCAAACCACCGACCAGCGCTTCGCGCCGCACCGGTAGTCGCGATGCCAGCGCCTCCAGTACGCTCAATACCCCAGCCGCGTTGGCCACCTGGTGCGCTCCGGGCAGCGCCGGTTGCGGCAATGCCTCGAAGCTGGAGCTACGCCCCCGCCAGGCCCAACCTTGCGCATCCGGGCAGACGTGAAAGTCACGCCCGGCCACCGCCAGCACGGCGCCACAGTGTTCAGCCGCTTGCAACAGCCCCGCCGGCGGCTCGAGGTCGGCGCAGACCGCCGGGCGGCCGGTGCGCATAATACCGGCTTTTTCGCGGCCGATGGCGTCGCGGTCCGGGCCCAGCCACTCGGTATGATCGATACCGATACGGGTAATCAAGGCGACATCGGCGTCGACCAGATTGACCGCGTCGAGTCGCCCGCCGAGACCGACTTCCAGCAGCGCCACCTCGAGACGACGGCGCGTCATGATATCCAGCGCCGCCAAAGTGCCGAACTCGAAATAGGTCAGTGAGGTGCCGGCGCGGGCCGCATCGACACGGGCAAAGGCTGCGCACAGCTCGTCATCGCTAACCGGCGCGGCGTCGATACGAATCCGCTCGTTATAGGACAACAGATGCGGTGAGCTGTAAGCGCCGACACGGTAACCGGCGCGCAACAAGATGGCTTCCAACAACGCCACACTCGAGCCCTTGCCGTTGGTACCGGCAACGCTGATGACGATCGGCGCCGGACGCTGGCACGCCAGCTGAGCGGCCACCCCGGCAACGCGCTGCAGACCGAGCTCAATCGCCTGCGGATGCAGCGTTTCCTGCCAGCGCAGCCAATCTTTCACCGTGGTGAAGCGCGCCGCGGCTGTCATATCCGTTGGTTCAGGGCAAGACACCGGCCGTTTGCTTTCAGCTCAGGCGCGGACGGTGTGTCAGGATACCCAGCAGCGACGCGATGCGCTCGCGCATTTCACGCCGGTCGACAATCAGATCAATGGCGCCGTGTTCGAGCAGAAATTCGCTGCGCTGAAAACCCTCGGGGAGGGTTTCGCGCACCGTCTGTTCAATGACCCGCGGCCCAGCGAAGCCGATCAGCGCGCGCGGCTCGGCAACGGTGATATCACCGAGCATCGCCAGACTGGCCGACACCCCGCCCATGGTGGGGTCGGTCAGCACCGAGACAAACGGCAGCCCCGCTTGCGACAGGCGCGCCAGCGCCGCGCTGGTCTTGGCCATTTGCATCAGCGAATACAGTGCCTCCTGCATGCGCGCCCCGCCGCTGGCGGAAAAGCAGATCAGTGCCACCCGGTGCTCCAGGCAGGCATTGACCGCGCGCACGAAGCGCTCGCCGACCACCGCGCCCATGGAGCCGCCCATGTACTGGAATTCGAAGGCCGCCGCTACCACCGGCATCCCTTGCAACTCGCCGCGTAGCACAATCAGCGCATCGGTCTCACCGGTGGCCTTCTGCGCCTGCTTGATGCGCTCGCTGTATTTTTTGCTGTCGCGAAACTTCAGCGGATCGGCGGGTTGCAGCTCGGCGCCGATTTCCTCGCGCGGCTCGGCGTCCAGAAACAGATCGAGGCGGCGCCTGGCATTGATGCGCATATGGTGCTCGCACTTCGGACACACATCCTGATTGCGTTCCAGCTCGGTCCGGTACAGCACCCCGTCGCACACCGGACACTTGGTCCAGAGCCCTTCCGGCACCGTGCGTTTATCCTTACTCTCGGTTCTGATGCGAGAGGGCATCAGTTTTTCAAACCAGCTCATGACACTTTACCTGTTCAGTTGGTCGCGGCCAGCGGACCGTTGGCGTCCATCGCGTTGCGCATCTGCGCGATCAGCCGCGGTGCTTCGGCAACGATGCGCTCAGGTTCATCGGCCAATTGCGCGATCCGCGCGACCAGCACGCTGCCCACGATCACCGCGTCGGCAAAGGCGGCGATCTGCGCCGCGGTTTCGGCGTCCCGGATGCCGAAACCCACGCCCATCGGCAAGTCGGTATGCTGACGGATCCGCTTCAGCTGCTCATGCACGGCATCGACATCCAGCTGCTTGGCGCCAGTGATGCCTTTAAATGACACATAATATAAAAAGCCGCCACCACTGGCGGACATCTGTTGTATGCGTTGCTCGCTGCTGTTCGAGGCCGCCAGGAAAATGCTATCCAACCCATGTTCCTTCAGCGCTCCAACCAGGTCACGGCCCTCTTCCGGAGGCAAATCCACCGTCAACACGCCGTCAACACCCGCGCGGTGTGCGGCGGCCGCAAAGGCCTGGTAACCCATGACCTCGATCGGGTTGAGATACCCCATCAGTACCACGGGTGTCTGTTCGTCTTGCTCGCGGAAACGGCTAACCATTTCCAGCACATGGCGCAAACCGGTGTGGTGGCGCAAGGCGCGTTCGCAGGCCGCCTGGATGGTCGGGCCGTCGGCCATGGGGTCGGAAAAAGGCACGCCCAGTTCGAGGATATCGGCGCCGGCCGCGACCAGCGCGTGCATCAGCGGCACGGTCACCGAGGGCTCGGGATCTCCGGCGGTAATGTAGGGGATCAGGGCGACGCGCCGACGACTGCGCAGGGCTTCGAAACGGGCGGCGATATGGCTCATACGTGGAGGCCCTCGAGGGCGGCCACGGTATGAATATCCTTGTCGCCGCGACCGGAAAGGTTGACGATAATAATCTGCTCCCGGTCCATGGTCGGCGCCAGCTTACGCGCGTAGGCCAGCGCATGACTGGATTCCAGCGCCGGCATGATACCCTCCAGGCGGGTCAGCTCATGAAACGCCTGCAGCGCTTCGGCGTCGCTGGCCGCGACATAGCTGGCGCGGCCAATGTCCTTGAGCCAGGCGTGTTCCGGGCCGACGCCCGGATAGTCCAGCCCGGCGGACACCGAATGGGTCTCGATAATCTGTCCGTCCTCGTCTTCCATAAGGTAGGTGCGGTTACCGTGCAGCACGCCCGGGCTGCCGGCACACAGCGGCGCGGCGTGACGCCCGCTCTCAAGCCCCTCGCCACCCCCCTCGACGCCGTACAGAGCGACTTGCGCGTCGCGCAAAAACGGGTGGAACAGGCCAATGGCGTTTGAACCACCGCCGACGCAGGCGATCAGCGCATCGGGCAGGCGTCCGGCCTGGGCGAGAACCTGCGCCCGCGCTTCGCGCCCGACCACCGCCTGGAAGTCACGCACCATCGCCGGGTAGGGATGCGGGCCGGCGACCGTGCCGATGATATAGAAGGTTTCATCGACATTCGTGACCCAGTCACGCATGGCCTCGTTGAGGGCGTCTTTGAGTGTTTTGGAACCGGACTCGACCGAGATCACCTGCGCGCCCAACAGACGCATACGGTAAACGTTGATCGTCTGGCGCTTGATATCCTCGGCGCCCATATAGACCACGCATTCCATGCCATAACGCGCCGCCACCGTGGCCGAGGCCACGCCGTGCTGACCGGCGCCGGTTTCAGCGATAATGCGTCGCTTGCCCATGCGCCTGGCCAGCATCGCCTGACCGACGGTGTTATTGATCTTATGCGAACCGGTATGGTTGAGGTCTTCGCGTTTGAGATATATCTGCGCACCACCCAGCTCGCGGCTCCAGCGCTCGGCGTGATAGAGCGGCGACGGGCGGCCGACGAATTGCGCCAGGTCGCGGTCCAGTTCGGCCTGGAAATCCGCGTCGCGCACATACTGCTCATAGGCTTCGCGCAGCTCCTCCAGCGGGCCCATGAGTGTTTCTGCGACAAAACGCCCCCCATAGACACCGAAATGTCCGCCGGCATCCGGCATGTCGGGAAGCTTCAGCGCTTCAGCTGCGTGCCCGGTTTGCGTCACCACGTTTCACTCCTTGCATAAATGCTTCTATCTTCGCTGTGGACTTTATGCCCTTGCGGATTTCGACGCCACTGCTGACATCGACGGCGTAGGGCCGCACCTGCTCGATGGCTGCCGGGACGTTGTCCGCGGTGAGACCGCCGGCCAGGACCAGCGCCCGGGCATTGCCGGCCGGCAGCCGCCCCCAATCAAAAGTGACCCCGCCGCCTCCGTGAAGCACCGGTTGCCAGGCGTCGAACAAAAAACCGCTGGCTTGTGAATGATCGGCCATACTCGCCAGAGGATCGACACCCTCGCGCATGGCGATGGCCTTGATATAAGGCCGGCCAAAGCCGGTGCATGCCTCGGGCGTTTCGCTACCGTGAAACTGCAACAGATCCACCGGCAGCGCTTCGAGCACCGCTTCGATCTCGGCTCTGGCGGCGTTGACGAACAAACCGACCACGCTGACAAACGGGGGTAGCGCCCGGCATACTGCGCGGGCCTGGGCCAACTCGACGTAGCGCGGGCTGGGGGCGTAGAACACCAGGCCGATCGCATCGGCCCCGGCCCGGGCCGCCGCCTGCGCGTCCTCGGGCCGGGTTATGCCGCAGATTTTCACCCGGGTTCGCATCGCCCCCTGACCGCGCGCCAATCAAAAAAACCTATCCTAGCAGAAATCCCCCCGGGTTCGGAAATCGGACGGCAAAACGGCCGCTTAACCGAAAACCGGCAGCCTCCCGCCGGCCGCGATACCGAACTGCGCAGGATACCTCACGCCCACCAGGTAGAGCCCGTCGGCGGGCGCCGTGACGCCGCCGCGGGTCCGGTCGCGGTGGGCCAGCACCTCGCCCACCCACTCGACCGGCCGGTCGCCACAGCCGACGCTGATCAGCGCACCGGCGATATTACGCACCATGTGGTGCAAAAAGGTGTTGGCCCGAACGTCCAGGTAGATCAACTCGTCGCTGCGCTTCAACGTCAGGTGCTGCACGGTGCGCACCGGACTTTTTGCCTGACAGGCCACGGCACGGAAGGAACTGAAGTCGTGCTCTCCAAGCAAGTAAGCGCCCGCCTGCTGCATGCGCGCCACATCCAGCGGGCGTCGCTCCCAGGTGGTGCGCCGGCGCAACAGCGCACTGGGTACCTCGCGGTTGAGAATGACATAGCGGTAACTGCGCGCCTGCGCGCAGAAACGGGCGTGAAAGGTCTCGTCCACCTGTTGGACCCGCACCATACGCACCTCGCGCGGCAGATGAGAATTGGCGCCCAATAACCAGGAACGTTCGCTGCGCCGCGCCTCGGTATCGAAATGGATAATCTGCCAGGTGGCGTGCACGCCGGTATCGGTACGCCCGGCGCAACCGACTGTCACCGGATGATCGGCGACGCGGGCCAGCGCCTGTTCCACGCAGGCCTGCACCGAGGGCGCGTTCTGCTGGCGTTGCCAGCCGCAAAACACCGCACCATCATATTCAACCGCGCAAGCAATACGCATACATTGAGGGACTATTTATTGTGGATATACCGCTCGTCATCGAAACTGGCCACCCAGCCTGGCCGCACGGCGACCAGCGCGGTCATAATCGTGCCGTTGACGAACGCTTCCGAGAAAAGCACCAACGGCAGGTAGGGCAAATATTGGTAACTCAGCCATTCGCCGCTATGGGCGTCCGCCAGCCACATCAGCGCGGCGCCGAGCAGGCTGGCGCCGAGGATGGACAGGCCCGCGGTGAGAAACCCGTTGACGTAGATATAAATAAAGAAATTATGTGGCAACCGGCGCTGCGCGACGCGCAACAGCGTCTCGGTGATGAGTATCGGCACACCCCCCATGACCAATGTGTTCAAGCCCAGACTGAGCCAATCCCCCTGCTGGTTGATCAGCGAGCCGATGGCGACCAGTAACACGCCAAAGACCGCGAACGCCCAGCCGAACATCAGGGTCAGCGCGGTCACCCCAAGCAGGTGAAAATTCAGCGCCGGCAACACGCCGACGCGCGTATTCCACAGCACCAGGAGCACCACACAGGCGGCGGAAAATACGTGGCTGAAGGCGCGAATGCGCAGACGCCCGAACGGAGCGCGCCAGAGCGCGGCGAGAAATACGCCCAGGAGGGCAATATTGGCCGCCCAGAAAAGGGCTGGGGGAAAGAGTGTTACGGGAAAATCCACGCGTGAACCTGTGACCGGCGACTAATCAGGAGCCGCGATTATAACCCCGGCATGCCTGCAGAGAGAAAAATCCCCGCAACCAAGGGGATTTTCGGGCAGCCCAACAGCCGGGCGGCGAGATGGGCAAGCCGAAAAGGCCACTACCGGGCTCAGGCTTGATCCACGTCAAGCACAATCCGTTGTCGACGGCTTAGACTTTATAGTGCCGTTGCGACGTACCGATAGAGCGACCGGATGAAAACAAAAGATCATATCACCCCCGGGAAGCGGAACTATTGCCGAACTGGTTTGGAAAACTCTCTGCCCGCCTGGTCCTGTATCCAGTCCTCGCTCTTTTACTGTTCTTTGTAGCCGGTGTCGTCACCTGGGGAGGCTTTAACACGCTGTTGGAAGCGACCAATACCGAAGCTTTCTGTATCAGTTGCCATGAGATGAAAGACAATGTGTATCCGGAATACCGGCAAACCGCCCACTACCGCAATCGGAGCGGGGTGCGTGCCACCTGCCCCGACTGTCACGTTCCCAAGGACTGGGCGCATATGGTAACGCGCAAAATCGGCGCCACCAACGAGCTGTTCCACAAACTGGCCGGCTCGATCGACAGCCGCGAAAAATTCGAGGCCAGACGCCTGATTCTGGCAAAGAAAGTATGGCGCACCATGCAACGCACCGATTCCCGTGAGTGCCGCAATTGCCATAGCTTCACCGCCATGCGCGCCGGCCTGCAGCTGGCGGTCAGCCGGCAGCAACATGCGGCCGCGCAACGCAACGGCCAGAGCTGCATCGATTGCCATAAAGGCATTGCCCACAAGCTGCCCGAAGCGTTTCTTGAGCAGGAACATAAGCGCTATAAAGAACAGAACGTACCTTGTATCCGCTGCCACACCGGTATCGCGCACCCGGCCGAGAACGATGGGTGGGCGCAATGAAATCTCAGCCCGACCGGACCCCATCCGCCGCGCGTCCTGGAGCCGCGTTGCCACAATTACCATTCCGGATAGCGCTCGTCGCCGGTATTCCCCCATAGGAGGCGCATATGTCGACCACCAAAAACCATCTCTCAGCGATCTTTGTGGCATGGGCGCTATTGACCGCCCTCTCGACCCGGGCCGACGATACCGCACTGATAGAGCAAGGTAAGCAGCTTTACGACCAGAACTGCTCTGTATGCCACCAGGCCGATGCCATCGGCAAACCCGGCTTCGCGCCTTCGCTGTCCAATCCCGAGCTGCTGAGCACCGCCTCCGACAAGTTTCTGATGGCAACGGTGCGCGACGGGCGTACCGGCACCGGCATGCCGCCGTTTGCACATCTGGGGCGTGAAAAGGTACGCGCCATTATCGCCTTTTTGCGCTCCCACCCCCACCCGCGGAACAAGGCCGAAAAAATAGACGCCGAGCGCCAATCACACGGCGACCCCCGCTTGGGCAAACAGTGGTTCGATGACATCTGCTCCACGTGCCACGGCGCCAACGGCGACGGCTACGCCGCGGGCGGTACCGGTACAGCCATCGGCAAACCGGGCTTTCTGAGCAAGGCCTCGGACGGCTTTATCCGCACCACGATCAAACAAGGCCGCTCCAACACCCGCATGCTCGGCTTTCAGGGTGCCAGCGGACTGGCCAATCTGTCCGACCAGGAAATCGATGACATCATCGCCTACCTGCGCACCCTGCCGACTCAGCAATAGGGAGATACGTCCATGCAACGCTTTAAAATGAACCGCCGCGATTTCCTCAAAAGCAGTGCTTTTATCACCGGCGCGGGCAGCCTCATGGTCGGCGCCAATCCCGAACTCGAAGCCGCTCCGGGCGAACCGGCCGCAGCCAACCGCAAAACGGCGCTCGCCCAGTGCCCTTACTGCGGGGTCGGGTGCGGCACCATTATCCAGGTGGAGAACGGTAAAATCGTCTCCATGCGGCCCGACAAGGACCACCCCACCAACTATGGACTGCAGTGCATCAAGGGGCTGACCGCCGCAGAACCGATTTATGTCGACCGCATGGAAGGTGACTCCTATGTGCGCAAGGACGTCTGGGACGAGTGGAACAAACCGGGCCACGGCGACCTCGACTATGTCAGCAACACCAAAGGCTCATTCGAGGAAAAACACTTTGTACGCGTTCCTTATGAGGCCGCCTCCGACATGGTGGCCCACAAGGTCGCCCACCTGGCAAAAAAATACGGTGGCAATTCGATCGCCCTGTACGGCTCCGGCCAGCTAACCATGGAAGGCCAGTACCTGGAAAACCTGTTCATGAAAGGTGTGCTGGGCTCGAACACTATCGAGGCCAACGCGCGCATGTGCATGACCTCGGCGGTCACCGGTTATTTCAAGACACTGGGCTCGGACACCCCGCCGCTGGCCTACGAAGATATCGAAATGTGCGACATGATCATGCACTTCGGGCATAACGCACGGGAGTCACACCCGATCATATTCTGGCGCGCAGCCGACTATAAAAAGAAAACCGACATCCCTACCGTGGTGGTCGACCCGCGTTATACCGGGACCGCCAAGGGTTATGCCGACATCAACCCGGACAACTCGATACACGCGCCGGTGTTGAACGGTGACATCAGTTTCCTCAACGCCATCGCGCACGTGCTGCTCAAGGAACACGACGACGTCATCGACTGGGAATTCATGAAAGCACATACCGTCAACTGGAAGGACTACGTCGACGGCGTGCTCGCCGACTACAGCCCCGAACAGGTGCAGGACCGCATGGGCAACGAGGAGGTCACGCCGGCACTGATCCGCAACGTGGCCACTATGTTCGCCGAGGCCACCCGCAAACGGCTGGCGCGCTCGGGCGGCAAACAGGCGGGCGAAAAAGTCGGCGTGCCGGGAGGCGGGGGTTATGGCGGCGTCATTATCATGTGGGGTATCGGCTACAACCAGCACATTCACGGCCAGCACAACGTCATTTCCATCATCAACCTGCTGACCCTCACCGGCAACCTGGCCAAACCCGGCTGCGGCCCCTTCTCCATGACCGGTCAGCCCAACGCCATGGGCGAGCGCTTCACCGGCGGACTCACCGGCCGGTTGCCGTTCAACCAACCATTGAAAAACGCCGCGCACCGCAAACACATTGCCGCTGCCTGGGGCATCCCCGAACAGAATTTAGTCAACGCCATGAACTCCAAGAACCCGGGCATGGCGGTCGGCATGATGGAACGCGCGCTTAAAGACGAGGTGAAAGCCATGTTCTTCGTCTACGCCACGCACATCGACCTGCCCGATCAGCAGAATCTGGTGCGACCGGCGATCAGCAAAACCTTCAATGTGGTGCAGGAGATCTACCGGCATGCGCCGAACAATCTGTATGCCGATGTCATATTCCCGGCCGCCACCTGGGGAGAAGTCGATGGCGTCTATATCAGTTCGGAGCGGCGTATCAACATCGTGCAAAAAGCCGCCGAACCCCCGCCAGGCTGCCGCCCCGACATGGACATGGTTATCGACAAGGCCAAGGAAATCGGCACCCTGCTCGGTCTGGACATGAAAAAAGCGTTGCCCTATGAACGCAACAAAGACGGTTTTTACGACGCCGAAGAAATCTTCCGCGACGTGGTCAAGGCTTCCAAGGGCTCCGACACCGACCTGAGCGGCATTCTCGAAGTGGAAAAAATCGACAAGCTGTCGCCTTACCAGCAACTGATAAAGCTGCGCGGCATCCAGTGGCCCGCCCCGACCTATGCGATCGCCAAAGAGGGCGGCACCAAACGCCGCTACATGCTGCAAGAAGGCGACTGGCCCAACCGGCCTTACGGCTATTTCCGCACCAAAGACGGCAAGGTGCACTTCAAACTATGCCGACAGGACTACAACGACCGCAAAGCCGTCACCGCCAAGCTCATGGAGTTCGGCGCCAAGCCCGGTGTCTACACTATCGACAACCTGGCCCTGCTTGAAGAGGCGCGCGACAAGGGTCTGACACCGGACCTGCCGGACGCCGAGCACCGCGCTAAACCCTGGTCGAAGGTGCCCGCGGGCAAATACCCCTACTGGCTGGGTCTGGGCGTGGTCTACGAACACTTCCACACCGCCAAGTCCAACCGCAGTCCGACCACCCGGCGGCTGGTGCCGGAGATGTATGTGGAGATGCACCCGGAGGATGCCAAAGACCTGGGCATCGAGGACGGCGACAAGGTGCGGCTGGTGACGCGTCGCGGGCACTTCGAGGCGCGCGCCCAGGTCGGCACCAACAGCCTGGTGAAGCCGGCGCGCAACAGCGTGCCGCGCGGCTACCTGTTCAGCCCGTGGAACCTGTCGGTGGCCGACAGCGCCGACCCGCGCAAGAACAAGTGGCTGGTCAATTCGACCTCCAGCCGGGTGTGGGATCTGGTCTCCGGTCAGGTGGACTTCAAAAAGCTCGCCTGCCGGATCGAGAAAGTATAAACCGGCGGCTCGGCCATGCGGCGCCGGCAATTTCTCGAAGCCCTGGCGGTAAGCGCTGCCGCGGCCGTCGTGCCCGGCGGCACCCGGGCGGCGGCCGCCCATGCGTCGCTGCGCTACCTGCGCCCGCCGGGGGCCCTGGCCGCAGCGGACTTCGCCGCCACCTGCATTCACTGCGGGCAGTGCGGCGAGATCTGCCCTAACCGCTGTATCCGCTATTTCGGCCTGGAAAACGGCCTCGCCTCGACTGACACCCCGTTCATCATCCCCCGTGACAAAGGCTGCATCCTGTGCATGAAATGCGGCCAGGTCTGCCCCAGCGGCGCCATTCAGCCAGTGGCGCATACCGCCGAGGCGATTCTCGATCACGTGAACATGGGGCGCGCCGTGGTGGACCGGAGCCTGTGCCTGTCCTATCAAGGCAAAAGCTGCGGCGTCTGTTACCGTGCCTGCCCGCTGCAGGATATCGCCATCACTGTCGGCATGATGGAGCAACCCCACGTCACCGAGCGTTGCGTGGGCTGCGGACTGTGCGAACGCTCCTGCATCCAAATGCCGCAGGCGATCCGCATTATTCCGGATTACAGCTAGTGAAGCCGATAAAAATTCACAGAACGAATAGTAGCGCCCGCTTGCATCAAGCGGGTTTCGAGCGTTGCCGGGTTTTTGGTGCATGCACCGCTTGCGGCGCCCTAAGCCAAAAACCAGGCAACGCTCGAAACCTGCCTGCGCCAACGCAGAATGACACGAAAACATCAAAACCACCGGTGGCTCCAATTCCAGGCCCGCATCGGTACGAATCCGGGGTCACTTTGGTCCCTCAGGACGCGAGAATCACCCTGCGAAATTGGCGGCAACCGAGCCGCCGGTACAGGTTTTAGCCATGAGTTCCGCAACCACCGGCAAACCTTTTTTTCTCTGGCGCCATCTGAACAAGCTGCGCTGGCTGACGCTGACGCTGGTGTTTGCGACGCTGTTGCTGCTGCCAGCTCTGCATCTTTACCAGACTTATGTCGCGGCGCACGCCTATGACCTGCTGGCGCCCGACGAGCAACGCTTTTACGACACCATGGAAGCCCTGAGCGCGCCTTTTACCAATGATCCTGCGAAAGACCTGGATGCCGTCAAGGGCACCACCTGGTCGGCCAACCTCTTCGGCCTGAAACTCAGCGATCCGCTGGCGGCCCTCGGCCAGGCGGCGGCCGGCCATACGCTGTACCTGCCGTTTCTGTTGACCGCCCTAATCCCGGTGCTGCTCACCCTGGTGCTGGGCCGCGTTTTCTGTGGCTGGATCTGCCCCGCGACCTTTGTTTATGAACTCAACACCAATTTCAGCGTCTGGTTGCGGCGCCTGGGTCTCAAGACCGGCACCCGCCGTTTCGACCGGCGGATAAAATATGCCGCGCTGGGGGTCGGCCTGCTGTTATCGGCGGCCGCCGGTGCGGTACTGGTAGCCGGCGTCTACCCGCCGGCGATTGTCGGTCGCGAAGCCTACTACGCCATCGCCCAGGGCGGCCTGGGCGCGGGCAGTGTGTTTTTTGTCGGCACGCTGCTGTTCGATCTGCTGGTGGCGCGGCGCGGCTTCTGCCGCTATGTCTGCCCGGGTGGCGCGCTGTATTCCCTGCTGGGGCGCTTTCGTCTGGTACGCATCCGCCGCCTGGTGGAAAATTGCAACGACTGCGCCAAATGTAACGCGGTGTGCGAATTTGCCCTGGATCCGTTGCACGACGGTTTCGGCCAGGAGTGCAACAATTGCGCGGCCTGCATCGCCGTATGCCCTACCGAGGCCATGACCTTCACTCTGCGTCTCGCGGATATTCCGCCGCAGGGGCCCGGGCACCTCGGCCACCAGTACCGCAAACAGCACAGCGGCGACAACGCGCGCCACCAGCAGGCGGTGGCCTGATGCAGCGGCGCGGTTTCCTCGTTCGCCTGGCGGCGAGCGCCGCGACCACGGCCGCGGTGACGCTGCCCTACGGCATCAGCCGCCTGTTGGCGCCGCCGGTGCTGGCCGCAGCACGCACCCATTTACGCCCCCCGGGCGCGCTGGCCGACGACCGGGCCTTCGTCGCAGCCTGTATCGGTTGCGGCCTGTGCGCTGAAGTCTGTCCACCGCGCTGTATTCGTTTTTTTCAGCGCGAGGGGGGCGACCTGCTGAATACGCCCTACATCAACCCGGAGGCGAAAGCCTGTATCCTGTGCAACAAGTGCATGCAGGTGTGCCCCACTGCAGCGTTGAATGTGACGCCTCGCGAAGACATCGACATGGGCATCGCCCAGATCGACCGCAGTGCCTGTTATCCCTGGGTCGACCGCGGCATATGCGGCGCCTGTGTCAGTATCTGTCCACTGGGCCCGAAGGCTATCGACTTCGCCCTATGGAACCAGTACCGACCGGTGGTCCAGTCCGGTTGCGTCGGTTGCGGCCAGTGCGTCGAGGTCTGCCCCCACCCGAGCCTGCCGATCGGCATTGTCGAGCGTTCTCGCGGTACGGTAACGCCCCACCGGATATGAAAGGCTGGCAGACAATCGGGTTGTTGCTGTTGTGGCTATGGGTGTCGCCGGTGGCCGCGCACCACGTGCTGGGCCGTCCGTCCTACAGTCTCAACGAAGACTCCAACACTCCGCCCAGCATGCAGGTGGAAACCCGCATCGGCGACTACTTTGTCAATTACATGGTGTATCCGGCTTTCCCCCGCCCGGGCGAGTCGGGCCGCATTAATCTGTATGTCAATCACCTCGACGGCAGCGCACCTTACACCGGTAAAGTCACCTTTCGCGTACGCGACGACAGCTGGTTCAGCCGCCATGAAGAAATCATCGGCGAACAGGCGCCGGACGATAATGTGTTTCGCCAGGGCTTCGTCTTCTCGCAACGCGGCGATTACATCGTCACCGCCGCTTTTGAAGACCAGGGGCAGCCTTACTTGATCGATTTTCCCTTGCGCATCGGCCAGCCTTCGCCCCTCGGGCCGCTCGGCATCAGTGTGGCCGTGCTGATCGGCGTTTTGATTACCGTCAGTCTGGTCCAGCGCCGCCGTCTGATGCGCGGCAAGATTCGCGCCGCGCGAGAGGAGCAGGCACGATGATTATGACGCATCCCGGTCTGCCCTGGAGCTGGGCACTGGCGGTCTGGGTGGTCATGCTGGCGTTGACATTGCGCGCTCTGCTACAGCCGGCGGCGGCCACGCCGGGCCGCTGGCGCTACACCCTCACACGGTTACCCGCCCTGGGCGCCCTGGTGCGCTACGCCACCCGTCACCCTGGGCCGTTGCAGGTTGTGAAAATCATCAGCGTGGCCCTTTTTATACTGGTCATTCTCGCTGGCCTGACGGGCAGCCAGATCCCGGAACGCAACATTGCCACCGCCCTGACCTGGAACCTGTGGTGGACCGGTCTGATCATCAGCGTGTTCTTCCTCGGTTCGGCCTGGTGCGCGGTATGCCCCTGGGACACGCTCGCCGACTGGCTGGTCAAACGCCGCCTGTGGCGGCGCGCGCCGGCCGGGCGCAGCCTGAACCTGCGGGTGCCGAAACAGCTGCGCAATATCCTGCCGGCGCTGCTGTTGTTCGTCGGCCTGACCTGGCTGGAACTCGGCGTCGGCGTCACCACCAGCCCCTACGCCACGGCCTCTATCGCCTTATTGATGCTGGTGCTGGCCAGCGTATCGCTGGCGGTCTTCGAGCGCAAAGCGTTCTGCCGTTATTTCTGTCCGGTAGGCCGCACCGTCGGTTTTTACGCGCAACTCGCGCCGTTGGAACTGCGCCCGGTTGATAGCGCGGTGTGCGCGGATTGCACTACCCTTGATTGCTACCACGGCAGCGCAGAGGTCGAGCCCTGCCCGACCCACCTGGTGATGGGGCGCATCAGCCAGAACACCTATTGCACCTCCTGCGGCCACTGCGCCCGGTCCTGCCCGCACGAAAATGTCGCCTGGCGGTTGCGACCGCCGGGCGTCGAAGCCAGTCAGGACGCACGGCCGCACTGGGACGAAGCCTGGTTCATGCTCGGGCTGTTGGCGCTCACCCTGTTCCACGGCCTGACCATGATGCCCTTCTGGGAAAGCTGGATGCTCGCGCTGGCCCGGCGCATCGGCGACTCCGGTCAGTTGCTGTGGAGCTTTTCCATCGGCCTGGGCGTCACTATGGCGCTGCCGCTCGCCGGATATGCGCTGGCGGTCTGGCTGACGCGGCATCTGGCTGGGGTCTCGCTACCCTTCTCACGGCTGTTCGCCCGGCTGGCATTTGTCACCCTACCACTGGCGTTTGCCTACCACCTGGCCCACAACCTCAATCACCTGGTAGGTGAAAACGACGGCCTCCTTGCGCTGTTCGCCAACCCGTTGGGCAGCGGCGCACTGCCGCTCAGTATGGCGGAGAAACACGCCCGGCATCTGCACCTGCTGCTCCCCCAGGATATGTTGTTTGCCCTGCAGAGCGGCTTGATGATGTTGGGGTTTTACCTGGCCGTCGCGGTGATCCGGCACCGCAGCATGGGCCTGACCGGCGATCAGGGCACGCCCGCCCGCCTGCGCCTGCTGCCGATGCTGACCTTTGCACTGCTGGTGCACGCCACCAGCCTGTGGCTGCTGATGCAGCCGATGATAATGCGGATGTAAACCGCGATGGACCGCCGCAGTTTTTTTCGCCGCAGCGCACAAAAAGCCGGCCAGACGCTGGTCCGCGAAGTCGACGCGCGGGTCAACACCCACGCTCTGCACTGGCTGCGCCCGCCGTATGCCATCGACGAACTCGACTTTCTGCTCGCCTGCACGCGCTGTGGCGCCTGCCTCGGCGCCTGCCCTCACCGCGTGGTGTTCGCCCTGCCCGCGCGCCTCGGCGCCCAGTTCGCCGGCACGCCGGCGCTGGATCTGGTCAACCACGGCTGCCACCTGTGCGCCGGCTGGCCCTGCGTCAGCGCCTGTGAACCCGGCGCGCTGCGACTGCCGGACCGGGATCAGAAGGCCTCGCCCCCACCGCCACCCCGACTGGCTGCCGCCAGCATCGACAGCGGCCGCTGTCTGCCTTATCAAGGCCCCGAATGCGGCGCCTGCGACGGCAGCTGTCCGCTGCCCGGCGCGCTGCATTGGCAACAGTCGAAACCGGTCATCGACAGCACCCTGTGCAATGGCTGCGGTCTGTGTCGCGAAGCCTGCATCGTCGCGCCCAAAGCCATCCGCATTGCCCCGTTTCGACCCCCGCTGGCGGACCCGGCTGACAGCCTGCTGCCACCCTCTGAGTAGCCGCCAACCGGTCAGTACCCGAACTACACCTGTTCCACGGGGGGTGTGCAGACAAAAAAAATCCCCGCCAGCGCAGGGATTTCAGTGGCTCGTAAAGAGACGCTCAGGAAGTAATCAGCGCCATAATGCCGCGCGCTTCTTCCTGTTGCTCCTCATTGCCCTCTTCCATGACTTCGTCGAGGATACTTTTTGCGCCGTCCGGATCGCCCATATCGATATAAGCGCGCGCCAGATCGAGTTTGGTGGACACTTCGTCGAGATCAGCCAGTTCACCGTTACCCTGTTCCGGCTCGTCGATGTCGGTCATCTGGCCGTCGAAATCCTCGAGGTTGAACTCCAACGGCGCGTCTTGCGGTGTTGACGCTTCGGGTTCGGTGCCGGCTTGGGGTTCGTTATCGCCGCGATCGGGTTGCTCGGCCTCCTCGGGCTCGCCGGAATAAGCGAGGTCGATATCGAAATCCAGTCCCGGGTCTTCCTGCGGCGCAGAACGTTCCTCGACGCCGCTGTCCGCCGACAGGTCATCAGTGTTCAACTCGCTTTCGTCGCTGAGCGCCGGGGACTGCGAATCTTCGTGATAAATAGGGTTGTCAGGATTCAGTTCGCGCCCCATTTCGGCGACTTTTTCCCACGCGGGATGGCCGCCACCGCCCAGTCGCACCAGCATGAGCTGAGCATGATCGTCAAACGCGGCGGTGTTGTGGGCGGCCAGGAAGACTTCCAGCAGCTTCAGGTTCAGATCTTCATTTTCATAGTCTTTCTCAAGCGCGTCCTTGATTAAATCCTCGGCCTGCTGGTAACGGCCATAAGCCAGATAGACATCGGCCTCGGCAAGTGGATCGGCTTCGCCGTCGTTACGGATCGAGCCCATGTCGCTGACCGCAAATTCCGACAGAAGCGAGGATTGCACCGGCTTGGCGTCTTCCGAGAGCGGCTCGGAGGCCACGATCTCACTGTCTGCAACCCGTGAGGTCGCGTGCGAAGCCTGCAGAATACTTTCCTGGAAATCGGTCTCCACGCTGCGCTTGCGACGCCAGCCGATGAAACCCAGCAGCACCAGCAGCGCGGCGCCGGCACCCAACCATAGCGGGTTTGCCAGCAGGCGATCGATGAACCCGGGGGTGGTCGATGTCGCGGCCGTCACGGGCGCCGGCGCTGAGCCCGACGGGTCCGCCTCGGGCATCGTCGGCGCGGTCATCGGCGGGCTCTGCGGGGTCTCAGCGGGATGCTGCGCGAGCCCCTCCGATGCCAGTGCGCCGGGCGGCAGTGCGCTGTCGGTCTGCGCTTGGGGCGTGTCGCCGGCAGGCTGCGAACTTTCGTCGCCGCCCGCGGCGGGTAATGGTGTACTGGGCGCCGCCTCGAGCGTTGCTTCGGTCGGGGCGGTTATCTCAGTCGCCTCAGTCGCGGTGCTCGCTTCGGCCGTCGCCCCCGCCGCGCTCGCCGCCGGCGTTGCGGCCTGCGCCTGCAGCCGCGCCAGCTCGTTGTCCTTGAGCTGGATCAGGCGTTGCATGTTGGCAATCTGTTCTTCCAGCAGATTCAACCGGCTGGTCACTTCCTCACTCTGACGGCGCTGCTCTTCCAGTGCCTCATTGGCCATCAGCAGTTCCTGCTGAACCGTTTTCAGCCCTTTGGCGCCGCTTACACCCGCTGGGGCGTCGGCGGCGACCAACTGCAGACTGGACGCGGCGCCGCCAGTCCCGGCGGGTGACGCGGCGGCGTCAGTTGCCGTTGCGGAGGCGGTTGCGGTTGGCGCGCTCGCCACCGGACTCACCGGAGAAGGAGCGTTACGCCAGGCGGAATACTGCTGACGGGTTTCGCGCAGTGCCTGACCGCGGGTGATCGAGGTCAGCTCCTGGCGGTCGGGGACGCGCAATACATAACCGGCCTTGAGATTGTTGATGTTGTTGTCAGTGAAGGCTTCAGGATTGGCGCGCAACAGTCCCAGCATGGTCTGTTCGACACTCACGCCGCTGTCCGGGCGTACCGACTCGGCGATACTCCAGAGGGTATCGTTACGCCGCGTCGGGCCGTACTCTCCCTGCCTGAACGACACCGGCGGCATTTGCGCCGTGTGGGTCGCGCGGCGCGGCGCGGCGCTGGCGTGCAGCGGCGCCCGGGTCAGCGGAGCGGGCGCCGGCATGGTCACCGGCGGATCGACCAATACGGTGTATTCACGTACCAGGCGCCCTTTGCTCCAGGACATTTCGAGGAGGAAATCCAGGAACGGCTCACGCACCACATCGCGGCTGGTAATGCGAATCACCGGCTTGCCATCGGCACTGCGGGTAACCTCGAAGCGGAGTTTGTTGAGGAACAGCGGCCGGTCGATACCGGCGTTGGCAAATGCCTGGGTGGAGGCTACGGCGACTTTCAACTCGTCGAGCTCCGGACGAGTCGCCGAAAGCACCTCGACTTCTGCATTAAGCGGCTGATTCAGCGCTGATTTTAACTCAATCTCTCCCAGTCCCAGTGCCGCCACGTCGGCGCTGGCAAAGGCGCCCAGCATTGCCATGGCGAAGGCCGTTTTCCTGAACATAAAGAAGGTCCTCTTTTCCCTTGTTCGCACCGAGCATGGCGAACCCGGTCGCGCTCCCGACCGGCATTTGTAATGCGACCGGCAACCCGCGCAAAAAATCGCCGTCCCGAGCCACGCTCAGAGGTGGTTTTTCACCAGTATTTCAGCAATCTGAATACTGTTCAGGGCTGCCCCTTTGCGCACATTATCGGCGACCACCCATAAATCTAAACCTCTGGGATGGGAGATATCTTCACGAATGCGACCTACGTACACCGGGTCGTTGCCGGCGCCTTCGGAAACCGCGGTCGGATAACCGCCATCGACGTGCTGATCCAGAACCTTCACGCCCGGGGCTGCGCGCAGCAGTTGACGGCAGTCGGCGGCGCTCAGTTTGTCGCGGGTTTCGATGTGCAGGGCCTCGGAGTGACCGAAAAACACCGGCACACGCACCGCGGTCGGATTGACCTGTATGGAAGCGTCCGCCATGATTTTGTGCGTCTCCCAGACCATTTTCATTTCTTCCTTGGTGTAGCCGTTGTCCTGGAATACATCGATGTGCGGCAACACATTGAAGGCGATCTGCTTGGCATAGACCTCACATTCAATGGGTTTTGCATTCAACAGGTTGGCGGTTTGTTTTGCAAGCTCTTCCATGGCTTCCTTGCCGGTGCCGGACACCGCCTGATAAGTACAGACGTTGATCCGCTCGATACCGACCGCGTCGTGGATCGGTTTTAGCGCCACCAGCATCTGGATGGTGGAACAATTGGGGTTGGCGATAATGCCACGGGTGGTGTAGTCGGCGATTTTTTCCGCGTTGACTTCGGGCACCACCAGCGGGATATCCTCGTCATAACGGAACTGCGAGGTGTTATCCACCACCACGCACCCGGCGGCGGCGGCCTGCGGGGCGTACGTGGCTGAAATCGACGCGCCGGCCGAGAACAGACCGATCTGTGCCTGCGAGAAATCGAAATCGGCCAAATTCTCCACCACCAGTTGCTGGTCGCCGTAGCTGACACGTTTGCCCGCCGAGCGCTCGCTCGCCAGCGCATATACTTTGCCCGCCGGAAATTTGCGTTCGGCGAGGATCTCCAGCATGACTTCACCGACCGCGCCGGTGGCGCCGACCACGGCCACATCGAAAGTACGACTCATTGATTTACTCCTGAAATAATTACTGGGTCGCGCGTCAACCGCTTAGTGCCGCCACCACGGCGTCGCCCATGGCGGCGGTGGAAACGGATGCCTGGCCGGCGGCGGCGATATCACGGGTGCGCAAACCCTGGTCCAGCACTGTGCCGACAGCCGCTTCGAGCGCCACGGCGCGTGCATTTTCGTCGAGACTGTAGCGCAACATCATGGCGACCGACAGAATCGTCGCCAGCGGATTGGCAATGCCCTGTCCGGCGATGTCCGGCGCCGAGCCGTGAATCGGCTCATACATCCCTTTACCGTCCGCGTCGAGCGATGCCGAGGGCAACATGCCGATCGACCCGGTCAACATAGCCGCGGCATCGGAGAGAATGTCACCGAACATATTGGTGGTTACCATGACGTCCAACTGTTTCGGCGTCCGCACCAACTGCATGGCCGCATTGTCGACATACATATGGCTCAATTCCACATCCGCGTAGTCCGCGGCTATCCGCATCATGGTCTGGCGCCACAGCTCAGTGACTTCCAGCACGTTGGCCTTGTCCACCGAGCACAGCTTGCGCCCACGCCGGCGGGCAATCTCAAATGCCGAACGGCCGATACGTTCGATTTCCGATTCGCGATAGACGAGCGTATTGAAACCTTCCTTTTCACCGTTTTCCAGTTCCCGCACGCCGCGCGGCTGGCCGAAATAAATCCCCCCGGTCAGTTCGCGCACAATCATCAGATCCAGGCCGGAGACCACTTCCGGTTTGAGGGTCGAGGCTGCGGCCAGTTGCGGGTAAAGAATCGCCGGGCGCAGGTTGGAAAACAATTTCAGCCCCGCGCGCAGGCCGAGCAGACCCTGTTCCGGACGCAAGGCGCGTTCCAGATTCTCGTATTGCGGCCCACCGACCGCCCCGAGCAAAATAGCGTCGGCGCGCTCCGCCTGGGCCAGGGTGGCCGCGGGCAGCGGGTGTCCGTGGGCCTCATAAGCCGCGCCGCCGATGAGACCTTCCTCCAACTCGACATCCAGCCCGCCGGCCTCGAGCGCCTCCAGTACCTTGCGCGCTTCGGCGACGATTTCCGGGCCGATGCCGTCGCCGGGTAGTATCAGTATCTTTTTCGTCATTCACCACACCGCTTGAGTTATATACATACTGTCTTAGCGGCCCGTGTGTCCCGATTTTACGCGAATAACCAGGGGGCCTGCTGTCTGCGCCGGGCTTCGTACGCCCGTATGTCATCGGCATGCTGCAACGTCAGGCCGATATCATCCAGACCCTGCAACAGGCAGTACTTGCGAAAAGCCTCCACCTCGAAAGTCAGACACTCGCCCGCCGGTGTGGTCAGCGTCTGGCTTTCCAAGTCCACCCGCAGACGGTAACCGTCGGTTTCCGCCACCGCGGCGAACAGCCGATCCAGTACCGCGGCGTCCAGCACCACCGGCAGGACACCGTTTTTGAAACAATTATTGAAGAAGATATCGGCGAAGCTCGGCGCGATGACGACGCGGAAGCCGGCGTCTTCCAGCGCCCACACCGCGTGTTCGCGCGACGAACCGCAACCGAAGTTTTGCCTTCCCAGTAGAATCTGCGCACCGGCGTAACGCGGCTGATTGAGGACGAAATCCGGGTTCAGCGGCCGCCGCCGATGGTCCTGGCCAGGCTCGCCGGCGCTCAGGTAGCGCCAGTCGTCAAACAGGTTGGGGCCAAAGCCGCTGCGTTTGACGGACTTCAGGTACTGTTTGGGGATAATGGCATCGGTATCCACGTTGGCCCGATCCAGGGGTGCCACCAGGCCATCGAAGGGCGTGAATTTTTCCATCACGACGGTTCTCCAAGCGGCTGCGCGGGCGCCACTGCGGCCAGTTCGCGGACGTCGGCAAAATGACCGCTGACCGCCGCCGCCGCGGCCATTGCCGGACTCACCAGATGGGTGCGCCCGCCAGCGCCCTGACGGCCTTCGAAATTACGGTTGGAGGTCGAAGCACAGCGCTCACCCGGCTCCAGCCGGTCGGCGTTCATCGCCAGACACATGGAGCAACCCGGTTCGCGCCACTCGAAACCCGCCGCGATGAATATCGCATCCAGCCCTTCCGCTTCGGCCTGCTGTTTCACCAGGCCTGAACCGGGCACGACCAGCGCCAGTTTAATCGTCGGCGCTACCCGGCGCCCGGCCGCCACGGCGGCGGCGGCGCGCAGATCCTCGATGCGCGAATTGGTACAGGATCCGATAAACACTTTGTCGACGCGGATGTCGGTGACAGGCATACCGGGCTCAAGCGCCATGTAGGCCAGCGCCTTGCGCATGCCGCTTTGCTTCACCGGATCGATTTCGCCTTCCGGGTCCGGCACGCGGGCGTCTACCGCCACCACCATTTCCGGCGACGTGCCCCAGGTAACCTGCGGACTGATGGCATCGGCCTGCACGGTGACCACGCGGTCGAACTCGGCATCGGCATCGCTCACCAACTCGCGCCAGGCCGCTACGGCCTGCGGCCATTGATCGGGCGGGGGTGCAAACGGACGCCCGGCGACATAATCGAGAGTGGTCTGATCCACGGCCACCATACCGGCGCGCGCGCCCGCTTCGATGGCCATGTTGCACACTGTCATGCGGCCTTCCATGGACAGCGCGGCGATAGCGCTGCCGGCAAACTCGATGGCATAGCCGGTACCGCCGGCGGTACCGATTTCACCGATAATAGCCAGCACCACGTCCTTGGCGGTGACCCCCGGTCGCAGTTCACCTTCCACGCGCACCTGCATATTTCTGGATTTTTTTTGAATCAGGCATTGCGTGGCCAGCACGTGCTCCACTTCGGAGGTGCCGATACCGAACGCCAGCGCCCCGAACGCCCCGTGCGTCGAGGTATGCGAATCACCGCACACCACCGTCATGCCCGGCAACGTCGCGCCCTGCTCGGGCCCGATAACGTGCACGATACCCTGGCGCACATCGTTCATCGCGAATTCGTTAATACCGAAATCGGCACAATTGCGGTCCAGTGTCTCGACCTGAATGCGCGACACCGGATCGGCGATGTCGGCGACCCCCTGACCGCGCGGCGTGGTCGGGACGTTATGATCGGGCACCGCCAACACCGATGCCGTGCGCCACGGCTGGCGCGCGGCCAGGCGCAGACCTTCAAAAGCCTGCGGCGAGGTCACCTCGTGCACCAGATGGCGATCGATATACAGCAAGGCGGTACCATCGGCCTCCTCGCGCACCAAATGCATATCCCACAGCTTGTCGTAGAGCGTTCTGCCGGTCATTGCGCTTTCTCCACAGTCAGCGCGCAGTCTACGACCCGCACGTCGATTACACAAATTCATATTTTTCATATATTCTATAACTTTCAAGAATCTTGAAAATAGCTGCACGCGCATGGAAGTCACCGCCCTCAAAGCCTTTATCGCCGTCGCGGACAGCGGGTCTTTTTCGCTCGCCGCCGAGCACCTGTACCTGACTCAGCCGGCTGTCAGCAAACGCATCGCCGCGCTGGAAACCGAGCTTGAGACCCGCTTGTTCGACCGCATCGGGCGCACCATCGCCCTCACCGAGGCGGGGCAGACGCTGCTGCCGCGGGCGCGCAACATTCTGCTCGAATTGGAAGACAGCGTGCGCACGTTGTCTTCGCTGAGCGGTGTGGTTCACGGCCCGCTGCGCTTCGCCACCAGTCACCATATCGGTCTGCATCGATTGCCCCCGGTACTGAAACAGTTCGTGCGCCGTTATCCGCAAGTGCGCCTGGATATCCGCTTTATGGATTCCGAGGAAGCCTGCCATGCGGTAGAGCTGGGTGAACTGGAACTGGCCGTCGTCACCCTGCCTCCCGCGCCGTCGAAAGTGCTGCGCACCCACACCATTTGGGTCGACCCGCTGGCCATCGTCGTCGCCAGGGAGCACCCACTGGCTGCGCTGAAGCGACCGAAGCTGGCCGATCTGGCCCTGCATCCGGCTATTCTGCCGGCGAGCGGCACCTATACCCGGCAGATCGCCGAGCAGGCCTTCGGCGATCTGCAACTGGACGTGGCCCTGTCCAGCAATTATCTGGAAACGATCAAGATGCTGGTTTCGGTCGGTATTGGTTGGGCCCTGCTGCCGGTGACCATGCTCGAGCGCCAGATCCTTTCTCTGCCGGTCAAAGAGCTCGCCTTGCAGCGCCAGTTGGGTAGCGTGATTCACCGCGACCGCACGCTCTCGAACGCCGCCAGCGCGCTGTGCGCACTGCTCGAACGTTGCGCGGCGCGCGGCGCCCCGACATCCTCCGGCGGCGGGCAGGCCCGATAACACTGGGCCTCAGGCCTTCCACAAAACCCGCGTGGTGGCTGACGCCGCAGGCATGCTAAACTTTCACTCCAAGAGCCCTCAGCGGGCTGGATAGATTAAAGGGGATACCCATGTCCGATGTGCAGTTTAAATCGCAATTGACCGACGAACTCAAGGTCTCTCCGGAGGCCGTAGAGCAACTGATTGCGTTGACCGAAAACGAAGCCGACGTCAGCGGTATCCGCATTTTCGTCTCCGGCGGCGGCTGCGGCGGCATGACCTACGGTATGACGTTTGTCGAAGAGCCGCTACCTACCGACTGTGTGCTGGAACAAGAAGGCACCAAAATCTATATTGATGCGGTCGCTCTGGGCTTTCTCGAAGGCGTCGAGATCGACTACAAAACGCAGGGCGTGAACCGCAGCTTTGTGTTCAAGAACGTGTTTGCCAAGACCGGCGGCGCCGGCACCTGCGGCGCCTGCGGCGCGGCCGGGGGTGGTTGCGCCTGAAGGCGGCGCGCCTGCTACTGGTCGCCCAGCCCAGCAGCTACCGCATCGTCCCCTACCTGCGTGCCGCCCGGCACCTGGGTCTGGAAGTCCTGCTCGGTTCACGCGGTGAGCACTCGCTCACCGCGGAAGTCCACCAGGGCCTGCACCTGGACCTCGATCACCTCGACACCGCCGTAAAACACATTGTCAATATCGCCGCGCAGCGGCCGTTTGCCGGCATCCTCGGTAGCGACGACAGCACCGTGGAAATCGCCGCCCGGGCGGCGCAGGCCCTGGGCCTGCCCCACAACCCGCCCGCGGCCGCGCGTCTGTCGCGGCGCAAGGACCTGGCCCGCGCGCACCTCGCGCAGGCCGGCTGCCCGGTACCCTGGCACCGTCGAGTCGCTCTCGACCAACCGCTGCCGGCACAGACTGAGGGGCTGCCCTGGCCCTGCGTGCTCAAACCGCTGCACCTGTCGGCCAGCCGCGGCGTGATCCGCGTGGATACGCCACAGGCATTTATCGCCGCCTGCGCGAGGATCAAGTCCATCATCGCCGACAGCGGCGATGATTTCGAACGCAGCCACCTGTTGGCCGAAGCGTATATAGACGGTATCGAAGTCGCCTACGAGGGCTACCTGCAGCAAGGTCAACTGACAACGCTGGCCTTGTTCGACAAGCCTGAACCGCTGGTGGGACCGTTTTTCGAGGAAACCATTTACGTCACGCCCTCGCAGCTTGATGCCTCTACCCAGGCGCAGATCGAGGCGCGGGTTGCCGCCGCCTGCGCGGCCTACGGACTGAGCACCGGACCGGTACACGCGGAATTGCGGGTCGATGGCAACGACGCCTGGATCCTCGAAGTCGCCTCGCGCACCATCGGCGGCGACTGCGCGCGCACCCTTGACAGCGAAGACCAACTGAACCTTGAGGCACTGACCATCGCGCTGGCCATCGGCCGACCGGTGACCCGGCCGCGCCTCGAAGGCGCGCGCGGCGTAATGATGCTGCCGATCCAGAAGGCTGGCCTGTTACGACGAGTCGAAGGCATTCCTGCCGCGGCCCGGGTACCGGGCATCGAGAAGGTGGATATTATCGCCAGGGAAGGTCAGGAACTGGTGCCCTTGCCCGAAGGCAATCAATATCCCGGCTATCTGTTTGCGCGGGCGGCCACAGCCGAACAGGTAGTAACAGCGTTGCACACAGCGCAAGCGCACCTGAACTTCGTCGTCGCCCCCGTCTTCCGCCTACGCGCGCAGCAGTAACTGCTGTCAACGGAAAAAGCGGCCGGGCGCGCAAGCCAGGTAGAGCAAAACGCCAAGCGGCAACCGTACACCCACCCCGCATAAAGCGGGTTTCACCCGGTGCAAGGTTTTTGGTGCATGCGCCGCCCCGGCGCCCTAAGCCAAAAACCTTGCAGCGGGAAAACTCTCAAGCGAGGCTCAGAAAGACAGGTCGTACAAAAGTTCAAGCGGCAAAGCGTACACCCACCTCGCATAAAGCGTGTTTTACCCGGTACAAGGTTTTTGGTGCATGCGCCGCCCGCGGCGCCCTAAGCCAAAAACCTTGTACCGGGTAAAACACGCCTGCACCGAACCGCGAGTACATTTAAGCGCTGAGAGCTGACACTTTTGGTGACGCCGGTCCGAGGTCCCGTCGGGTAGGCGCTCGATGGCTTAGGGTGCCGCAAGCGGCACATGCACCATCGAGCGCCTACCCGACGGGACCTCTGGGCCTGGTGGTGGCGGATGCCAGTGTTATTGCGTCAACCCGCGAGTCGCGGGTCGATAGACTACTTCTTGCCGCCGGCGGCGGGCCTGAACTCGGCCGGTGCCTGCCCGTGATCGCCTTCGCCGAAGAAAAAACCGCGCATGTGCTTTTCGATCAGCTCCATGCTCTGCGGGTCGGCGGTGGTCAGGCCGTTTTCGTTGATAATCATGGTCACCTGATCGAGCCAGCGTTGCCAGCCTTCCTTGGACACACTGCTGTAAATACGCTGCCCCAATTCACCCGGGTGCGGCGGCCGTTCCAGGCCCTCG
>JASBSN010000035.1 GCA_030148915.1 Thiogranum sp. | reverse complement strand
TACCCGAACCCGTTGAGCGAATTAACTGCGTGAGGCACTCCGCTCAACCGAGTGTTCCGTCGCGTACCCCGAACAGCGCCGTACCCACGCGCACCATGGTACTGCCTTCCAGAATGGCGGCTTCGAAATCACCGCTCATGCCCATGGACAACTCGGAAAAATCCTCACCGAAGCGTTGCCGGCAACCTTCCAGCAGGGCGCGCAAGGCGGCAAAACTGGCGCGGCTCTGGTGCTCGTCGGCTTGCTGAAAACCGATCGTCATCAAGCCGCGCAGTTGCACCCCGGGGAGCTCGCGTTGCATCAGCGTCTCCACCGCCGGGTAGAGTTCCTTCGGCATCAGCCCGTACTTGTCCGGGTCGGCTGCCACGTTGACTTGCAGCAACAGCTGCAGCGGGCGTGCGGCGCTACGCGCGGCCGCTGAGAGGCGTTCGGCAAGACGGATACTGTCGAGCGTGTGCACCCAGTGGAAATGCCGCGCCAGCTCGCGGGTCTTGTTCGATTGCAGATGACCGATAAAATGCCACTCGAGGGCGCGACGGTCGAGTTCGGCGATTTTCGCCGTGGCTTCCTGCATCCGGCTTTCGCCAAAATCGTCCACACCGAGTGCCCGTAAGGCTTCTATTTCCGCCGCCGTGCGGGTCTTGGAAGCGGCGATGAGGCGGACTTCTTCCGGCTGACGCCCGGCGCTGGCACAGGCCGCGTCCATGCGCGCACGGATTGCCGCCAGCCGCTGCGCCAATTCGTTCACGCGGCGGTTTCCACCTCGAACAGTTCATCCAGGAGACTCGTGGCGTAACTGCCGGCCGGCAGATAAAACGACAGCACTCCGCAGCTCTCATCCTGCCACTGCCAGTGCAAATCGCGTGGAACGACCCGCAGCGCACGCCGCGCGTTCACCACGCGCGCCTGTTCCAGCCCCTCGATCCACCCCTGGTAACCCTCCAGCTGCGCGGCTTCAAACGCCTGCGCCGCACCCGCGCACAGCGTTTCGCCGCCGCCGCACAAAGGCCCGGTCGGGTGCACCTCGAGCGCCTGCGCGCGGCGCCGCGTCCCGGCATCGGCGGAGGCGACGACGAAGCAGGCCGATTTTCCTTCCAGCTGCAGGGCCTCCCCGGGCATCACCTGGTTCCAGGAGCCGTCTTCGACGCGGGCCGCCAGGATCCGGTTGAACAGCGCCGAGCGTACCGCCGAGAGGTAGATACCGCGCCGCGCCCGGGTCATCCGCCGTCGTGGTTGGGCGAACATCCGCGCTGCTTCGAGCAGATTGCCACCGTCGACGCCGAAGCGTTGGGGGCCGAAATAATTGGGCATTCCGCCCGCGGCCAATTGCTGCAGACGTTGCGAGAGCAGTTCGCGGTCGGCGACGATATTGCGTATACGCAACTCGAAACGATTCCCCAGCAGGGTTCCGGTTTTGAGTTTGCGCGAGTGCCGGCATACGCTCAGCACCTGGAACTCCGCCTGCCGCAGGCCGGCCCAGTCGGGTTCGGCTCGCCCCGGCAGGTGCAGCGAAAACCACTGTTCGGTAACCGCGCGACGGTCTTTCATGCCGGCATAACTGACCGCCGACAAGGGCAGGCCGGCGTATTTGGCCAGTTGCCGTGCCACCCAGAGGGTATTGCTGTCACGCTTGCGCACCCACAGCCAGCTGTGTTCGCCGGCCCCGCAAGGCGTCGCCAACGGTACTTCGCGCACCTGGAAATCCTCCGGCACGACGCGAATGTGTCCGCACCCCGCGGCACCGCCCCAGGCGCGCCGTTGGCAGCGCTCGATCGGCGCAAAGCGTTCGGCCGTCACACTCAAGCGCGGCTCTGCCGGTCGATCAGCACCACGGCCAGGGCGGCGATACCCTCCTCCCGGCCGGTAAATCCCAGGTGCTCGGTGGTGGTGGCCTTGACGTTGATGCATTCGACGGGGGCATCCAGATCGGCGGCGATGGTCTCGCCCATCGCCGCGATATAAGGCGCCAGACGCGGTGATTGCGCAATCAGCGTCATGTCCGCGTTGACCAGCGTAAAACCGCGCGCCTGCAGTTTCTCGCCGACCGAGCGCAACAGCGTCCGGCTGTCGGCATGGCGATAGGTTTCATCAGTGTCGGGAAAATGCTGGCCGATATCGCCCAGCCCGGCGGCCCCCAACAGCGCGTCACACAAGGCGTGTAACAGCACATCGCCATCGGAGTGCGCTTTAAGGCTGTGGCTGTGCGGCACGAGCACACCACCGAGCACCAGGCGTCCGCCTGACTCAAAGGCGTGGACATCGAAACCCTGACCGATTCTCACAGACGCCCTTGCTGGGTGAGAAAGAATTCGGCCAGCGGCAAATCCGCCGGATGCGTGATTTTGATATTGTCGGCGTGCCCCTCGACCAGCAGCGGCCGGTAGCCGGCGTGCTCCACCGCGGAAGCCTCGTCGGTGACCCGGTAGCCGTCGGCGAGCGCGCATTTGAGCGCATCGCGCAGTAGCGCATAGCGGAACATCTGCGGGGTATGGGCCTGCCACAGACCGTTGCGGTCGACGGTGGCGTAGACCTGCTGGCGTTCATCGGCGCGCTTGACCGTGTCGTGCACAGGAAACCCCAGCAGGCCGCCGACCGGGTGACTGCCGATGTAGTCCAGCAGGTGGTGCAGATCCTGCTGGCGCACGCAGGGCCGCGCGGCGTCATGCACCAACACCCAGTCCTCATCGCCGGCCTTACCCTGCAGGGCCTCGAGGCCATTGAGCACCGAGTGGCACCGCTCGCTGCCACCGGCTGCGCGCAGCAGTCGATAACTGGCGTAGCGCTCCTGTATCGAGGCCAGGGCCGGGTGTCCGGCGCTGACCAGCACCAAACCTTTGAGTTTAACGGCGCGCCATAGGGCTTCCAGGCTGTGTTCCAGAACGGTCAGATTGCCGAGGGCAAGAAACTGCTTGGGCACATCGCCGCCCATGCGCTGTCCGCTGCCTGCCGCGGGCACTACGGCCCAGTAATTGACGCTGCCGGTCATGGTTGTCGGGCGCCTTTGCTCGGCGCTTCCTCGATTATTTGATAGAAGGTCTCATCGTCCTTGACCATCCCCAGTTCTTCGCGCGCGCGCTCTTCAATGGCATCGAGTCCCTGTTTGAGGTCGGTGACCTCAGCTTCCAGCGTCTGGTTGCGCTCCTGCAGCACCCGGTTCTCGGCGCGCTGCGCCTCGACCTGCTGATACAGCCCCCAGACCTCGGCAAGGCTGCCGTCACCGACCCACAACCGGTACTGCAACAAGGCCAGCAAAAGCAGCAATAATGCCAGCAACCAGCGCATCGCGGCCGCCGCCTTTAAGCGCCCCGGCGCAATGCGATCATGATGTTCGCACCGCCCGTGTGTCGCTCGGCCTCACTGTCAACGAAACTGCTTAAAGGCGCGGCGCCCGGCATACACCGCATCGCTGCCGAGTTGTTCTTCAATACGCATCAGGCGGTTGTATTTGGCGACCCGATCGGAGCGCGACAGTGAACCGGTTTTGATCTGGGTAGCCGCACTGCCGACGGCGATATCGGCGATCGCCACGTCCTCGGTTTCACCGGAGCGGTGCGAGACCACCGCGGTGTAACCTGCGTCGGTGGCCATTTCGATAGCCGCCAGGGTTTCACTCAGCGTGCCGATCTGGTTGGGCTTGATCAAAATAGAGTTGCCGATATGTTCGTCAATTCCCCGCTGCAAAATGGCGGTATTGGTAACGAACAGGTCGTCTCCAACCAGTTGAACGCGCGCGCCGAGCCGCTCGGTCAGCAATCGCCAGCCTTCCCAGTCGCTTTCATCCATGCCGTCCTCGATCGACACAATGGGGTACTGATCGACCCAGCCCGCCAGCAGGTCGACAAACCCCGCGGCGTCGAATTCCTTACTCTCCGAACTTAGGCGGTAGCGGCCGTCCTGAAAGAACTCAGAACTGGCGGCATCCAGGCCGAGAAAGATTTCCTCGCCGGCTTTGAAGCCGGCCTTGTCGATGGCTTCGAGAATCACCTCGATGGCCGCTTCGTTGGAGGGTAAATCAGGCGCAAAACCGCCCTCGTCGCCCACTGCTGTGTTCAGACCACGACCGTTAAGCACCGATTTGAGGGCGTGAAACACTTCGGCGCCGTAGCGTACCGCTTCGCGCACGCTGTCCGCACCGACCGGGAGAATCATGAATTCCTGCAGATCGACACTGTTGTTGGCGTGGGCGCCACCGTTGATAATATTCATCATCGGTACCGGCAGTTGATACGGACCCTCGGCGCGCAGATGCCGGTACAGGGGCAAACCGGCCGAAGCTGCCTGTGCCTGAGCGGCCGCCAGCGACACCGCCAACAATGCATTGGCGCCAAGGCGAGCCTTATTGTCGCTGCCGTCCAGTTCGATGATGCGCGCATCCAGCGCCGCCTGATCGGCCGCATCCATGCCCACAACGGCATCGCGCAGCGCGCCGTTGATATTGGCCACCGCCTGGATAACCCCTTTACCCGCATAGCGACCGGGATCGCCGTCGCGCAATTCCACCGCCTCGCGGCTGCCGGTAGAGGCCCCCGAGGGGACCGCGGCCCGACCGAGAGCGCCGTCATCGAGCAACAGATCGGCCTCGACAGTCGGGTTGCCGCGCGAATCGAGGATTTCGCGACCCTTTACATCTTTAATAATAGCCATGCTTACTCCAGATAACCGTGTGCTGCGGGTCGTTTAGTGAAGACGGTGTGCTTTGCTTCCACGCCGATCAGCCGCCCAGCAGGGCCGTCTCCGCAAACGGACGCGATTTTACCGTGTCGTCCAGCAGCTTCAAGGTTTCCAGCAATTCGCGCATCTGTCCCAGCGGCCAGGCGTTGGGCCCGTCGCTCAACGCCTTGGACGGATCCGGGTGCGTCTCCATGAAAACCCCGGCGACCCCCGCGGCGATCGCCGCGCGTGCCAGCACGGGGACATATTCGCGCTGACCGCCGGAGGCCTTGCCCTGCCCGCCCGGCAGCTGTACAGAGTGCGTGGCGTCGAACACTACCGGCGCCCGGGTGTCGCGCATAGCCGCCAGCGAGCGCATGTCCGAAACCAGGTTGTTGTAGCCGAACGAGACGCCCCGTTCGCATACCATAATCTGCTCGTTGCCGGCGGCCCGTGCTTTGTCGACCACGTTTTTCATGTCCCAGGGGGCGAGGAACTGGCCTTTCTTGATGTTGACCGGCCGGCCGGCGCGGGCCACGTTCTGGATGAAATTGGTCTGGCGGCAGAGAAACGCCGGCGTCTGCAGTACGTCCACCACCGAGGCGACTTCCGCCAGCGGTGTGTCTTCATGCACATCGGTGAGCACCGGCACCTGCACCTCGTCTTTGACGCGCTGCAGGATACGCAAACCCGCCTCCAGGCCCGGCCCGCGGAAACTGCCGGCCGAGGAGCGGTTGGCCTTGTCGAACGAAGATTTGTAAATAAACGGAATACCGAGCGCCGTGGTGATCTCTTTGAGCGCCGCGGAGCTCGACAGCGCCAGTTCCTCGCTCTCAATCACGCAAGGCCCGGCAATAAGAAAAAATGGGGCGTCCAGCCCCACTTTGAAACCACATACATTCATGCTGGAAGCATCCTTTGAATCAGACTAGCGGTAAAATCATGTGCCCTCAGGCGTCGGCCCGCGCCAGGTCCACCGACGCCGTCCCAGCCTGCCGGACTTCGCGGTGCGCGCAAGCCGCTTCGATAAAGCCGGTGAACAATGGGTGGCCGTCGCGTGGCGTCGAAGTGAACTCGGGGTGGAACTGGCAGGCCATGAACCAGGGATGCGTGGCGATCTCCACGATCTCGACCAGGTTGCCGTCCACCGAAGTACCGGAGATCTTCAGTCCGGCCTTTTCCAGGCGCTCACGATAGGCATTATTGAACTCGTAGCGGTGGCGGTGGCGCTCGACAATCTCCGCTTTGCCATACACCTTCTGCGCCAGTGTTTCGGCCGTCAATTTACAGGTCTGGCCGCCGAGGCGCATGCTGCCGCCCAGGTCGCTGTTTTCGTCGCGGTGTTCGATGGTGCCGGCGTAGTCCTGCCATTCGGTAATCAAACCGATAACCGGGTGCGGGGTCTCACGGTAGAACTCGGTGCTCTGCGCCCCCTGCAGGCCGGCGACGTTGCGGGCGAACTCGATCACCGCAACCTGCATGCCCAAGCAGATGCCGAGATACGGAATGCCGTGTTCCCGGGCATAGCGCACGGTCATGATTTTGCCTTCCACGCCGCGCTCGCCAAACCCCCCCGGCACCAGGATAGCGTCGGCCTTGGCCAGCACCTCGAGGCCCTTCTGCTCGATCACTTCCGAATCGACGTAGCGGATTTTCACCCGCGTGCGGGTCTGGATGCCGGCGTGAATCAGCGCTTCGGACAGGGACTTATAGGATTCGGTCAGATTGACGTATTTACCCACCATCGCGACGCTGACTTCGCGCTCGGGGTGGTCGAGACTATGTACCACCCGTTGCCACTCGGACAGATCAGCCTCGGGAACATCCAGCTGCAGCAGCTTGACGGCGATATCGTCGAGGTGCTGCTCATGCAGCAGCAGGGGAATTTTGTAAATACTGTCCACGTCAACAGCGGAAATAACCGCCTTGTCGGGGACATTGGTGAACAGGGCGATTTTACGTTTTTCGTCAACCGGCAGCGACCGGTCCGCACGGCATAAGAGGATGTCCGGCTGGATGCCGATGGAGCGCAGCTCCTTGACCGAGTGCTGAGTCGGCTTGGTCTTGATTTCACCGGAAGCGGAGATGTAAGGCACCAGGGTCAGGTGCATGAAAATGGCGTTACCATGACCCAGTTCGACGCCCATCTGACGAATCGCCTCCAGGAATGGCAGAGACTCGATGTCGCCGACCGTACCGCCGATTTCCACCATGGCGATATCGGCGTCGTCTGCGCCCTCGTGCACGCAGCGTTTGATCTCGTCGGTGATGTGCGGGATGACCTGCACGGTGCCGCCCAGGTAATCACCGCGTCGCTCCTTGCGGATGACGCTCTCGTAAATCTGTCCGGTGGTAAAATTGTTGGACTTGCCCATGGTCGTGCGAATGAAACGCTCGTAGTGACCAAGGTCCAGGTCGGTTTCCGCCCCGTCGTTGGTCACATACACCTCGCCGTGCTGGAACGGGCTCATGGTGCCGGGATCGACGTTGATGTAAGGGTCGAGTTTCATCAGGGTGACTTTGAGACCGCGCGCTTCGAGAAGCGCGCCCAGCGACGCGGCGGCGATGCCTTTCCCCAGGGAGGAAACCACGCCGCCGGTAATAAAAATAAATTGGGTCATGAAGCTCCGAAACTGACCGGGAGTTGTAACAACTGACGGGAAACCAGCCTACCAGAATCGCCCCGGGCTCACAATGCGGGGCCGGTG
>JASBSN010000098.1 GCA_030148915.1 Thiogranum sp. | reverse complement strand
GATTCGAGTGTGGAAAATCAGGGCGTGACACTCGTCGTGGACCCGATGAGCTTCCAGTACCTGATGGGAGCCGAGATCGATTACAAGGAAGACTTGCAGGGCGCGCAGTTCGTCATTCGCAATCCGAATGCGACGACGACTTGCGGTTGCGGCTCGTCGTTCTCGGTATAATCGGCTCCTGAACCAGGCGGCAGAAGAGCCGAAGCGATTACCGAAACTTCCGCAGAAGTGCTGACTCCCGAGCAGGCGCCGTTGGTGCTTGCAGCGGTCGACCTCGGCTCCAACAGCTTTCACATGATCGTCGGCCGGCTGCAGAACAACCAGCTACAGCTCATCGACCGGCTGCGCGAGCCCGTGCGCCTGGCCGAAGGGTTGACCAAACAACATACCCTGGAGCCCCAAGCGGCGGCGCGCGCGCTTGACTGCTTGCAACGCTTCGGCCAACGCGTTAGCGACCTGCCGGGGGATTGTGTGCGCGCTGTCGGCACCAACACCCTGCGCCGCGCCCACGCCTCGGGGGGGTTCATCGCCCAGGCCGAGCAAGCGCTGGGACACCGCATCGAAGTCATCTCCGGCATCGAGGAAGCCCGCCTGGTCTATCTTGGTGTCGCCCACAGCCTGGCCGACCCGGGCGGCAGACAACTGGTGGTGGATATCGGCGGCGGCAGCACCGAGGTGATTATCGGCGAGGGCTATCAACCGATAAAACTCGAAAGCCTTTACATGGGCTGTGTCAGCATGAGCCAGCGCTTTTTCGCCGACGGCAAAATCGGCAAAGCGGCGATGAAAGACGCCATACTCGCCGCGCGTCTTGAACTGCAGGCCAGCAAACAGGCGTTCAGGCGCACCGGCTGGACCATGGCCACGGGCTCGTCGGGCACCATACGCACGGTGCGCGACCTGGTGCTGGAAGCCGGCTGGAGCGACGATGGCATCACCCCGGAGGCGCTGAAGAAGCTGCGCAGTGCACTGGTCGAGTGCGGCGATGCCGCCAAAATCGGTTTTGCCGCGGTCAGCGACGACCGTAAACCGGTATTCGCCGGCGGTGTGGCAATCCTGAGCGCTGTGTTCCACGCGCTGAAAATCGAGCGCATGCTACATTCCTCGGGGGCGTTGCGCGAAGGCCTGCTGTACGATCTGTTGGGTCGCCTGCAGCACCAGGACATGCGCGAGGCCACCGTGCAGTCGCTGTCGCAGCGCTATCACACCGACATCGAGCAAGCCTTAAGGGTCGAAGAAACCGCGCTGGGTCTGGCTGAACAACTGATGACCGACTGGCAGTTGCCCGAACCGGCCACCACCAAATGGTTGCACTGGGCCGCACTGTCACATGAAATCGGCCTGCTGATCGCCCACAGCCAATATCACAAGCATGGCGCCTACCTGGTCAAGTACTCCGATCTTCCCGGTTTTTCGCTGCGCGACCAGCTGTTCCTGTCAGTGTTGTTGCGCTGCCACCGGCGCAAGTTTCGCCCGGCCATGGTCGAAGCGCTACCCGAGGATCTGCGTCCTTATGCGGTGCGTTTGTGTATTATTTTGCGGCTCTCCGTGCTGCTGCACCGCAGCCGCAGCGAAAAACCGGTAGCGGATATCGTGGCCACCGGTAGCGAAAAATCTCTCCAGCTGAAATTCCCCGAGGAGTGGCTGACAGAACACCCCCTGTCGCGTGCCGATTTGAAAAGCGAGCGAAAACAGCTCGCCAGCTTTGACATCGATCTGGCGTTCTCCTGAGCGCTCGTTACATGTGCACTCACCACCTGCGCGGCCGCCGACGGTTTTTTGCGCTTGGGCGCCGTCGGGGCAGCAGTGGGCGGCGCGTTCATTTGATTTTCGCCAACAGCGTCCGCTGCGCCGACTTGATGCGCTGCTTGGCGCTCGGTGTGCAGCGTTTGTATTCCCCATCGCGCTGCAACACCCAGGCTTCCCGGTTATCGGCGAGGTATAACGCCAGACCGTCCTTGTAAATCCGCTTGCGCAGAGCCTCGTTCTCGATGGGAAATGCGGTTTCCACCCGCCGGAAAAAATTGCGATCCATCCAGTCGGCACTGGATAGAAACAACTCGTAGTCACCGCGGTTATGGAAGTAGAAGACGCGCGTGTGCTCGAGGAAGCGGCCGACTATCGAGCGCACGTGGATATTCTCCGAGACACCGGGAATCCCCGGACGCAGGCAGCAGATACCGCGTACTATCAGATCGATCTTCACCCCGGCCTGCGAGGCGCGGTACAGCGCACGGATGGATTCGGCCTCGAGCAGCGCATTACACTTGATAATGATGCGCGCCGGTTTGCCGGCCCGCGCGTTGGCGGCCTCGAGATCGATTTTCTCCAGCATTTTCTTGTGCAGCGTAAAGGGCGCCTGCAGTATTTTCGACAGCGCCTTGACTTTGCCAAGACTGGTCAACAGCTGAAAGATCCGGTGCACGTCGGCGCCCATCGCGGGATCGCAGGTCAACAGCCCGTAGTCGGTGTACAGGCGCGCGGTGCGGGCGTGATAGTTGCCCGTGCCGAGGTGGACGTAGTGGCGCAGGCGCTTCGATTCGCGACGCGTCACCAACAGCATTTTAGCGTGCGTCTTGTAACCTACCACCCCGTATACCACGTGCGCACCCGCCTCCTGCAGCCGGTTGGCCAGCTGTATATTCGCCTCCTCGTCGAAGCGCGCGCGCAGCTCGATGACCACGGTCACCTCCTTGCCGGCGCGGGCCGCCTCGACCAGCGCCGTGACAATGGCCGAATCCGGCCCGGTACGGTAGAGCGTCTGCTTGATGGCCAGTACACCGGCGTCGGCCGCCGCCTGCTTGAGCAGGTCGATTACCGGCAGGAACGAGTCGAAGGGGTGGTGCAGAAGAATATCTCCGGCGCGGATAGCTTCGAAGATGCTCTGCTCGAGGGCGATCCCCTGCGGGCGGCGTGGCGTAAACGGCGGGTACTTCAGCTCCGGCATTTCCACCAGGTCATAGATAGCCAGCAACCGGTTGAGGTTGACCGGGCCGTTATCGCGATACAGATCGTCGGCGCCGAGGCGGAACTTGCTCAGTAGAAAGTCTTCCATTTTCGATGAGCAATTGTCCGCCACCTCCAGGCGCACGCCGTCACCGTAGCGGCGCGACAGCAGCTCGCCTTCGACGGCGTGCAACAGGTCATCGATTTCCTCTTCGTCCACAAACAGGTCACTGTTGCGGGTAACGCGAAACTGATAACAGCCGGTCACTTCCATGCCGGGAAACAGATCGCTGACGTGGGCGTGAATAATGGACGACAGAAAGACGAAATCATACGGTCCGGCCGCGCAGTCCTCCGGCAGCCGTATCAGTCTGGGCAGCGAGCGCGGCGCCTGCACAATAGCCGTGCCGCTGGAACGGCCGAATGCGTCCTTGCCCTCCAGCGAGACGACGAAGTTAAGACTCTTGTTGAGAATGCGCGGGAACGGGTGCGCCGGGTCCAGCCCCAGAGGGCTGAGTACCGGCAACAGTTCCTGGCTGAAGAACTGCTGCAACCAGGCTTCCGCCTGGGCATTCCAGTGAGTACGTCGTACGAAACGGATATTGGCCTTTTCCAACGCCGGAATGAGAACATCGTTGAGCACCCGGTACTGCTCCTCGACCAGTTGATGGGCCTGTTCGCTGATCTGGCTCATCACCTCGGTAGGGGAAAAATTGTCGGGGCCGGCTTGCACCGAGCCGGAGGCGATTTTCTGCTTCAGCCCCGCCACGCGAATCTCGAAGAACTCGTCGAGATTGGTGCTGGATATACACAGGAATTTGAGCCTTTCGAGCAGCGGCGTGTGCGGATCCTTGGCCTGTTCCAGCACCCTGCGGTTGAACTGCAAGAGGCTGAGCTCGCGGTTGATGTAGAGTTCCGGCTGGAAGAGATTGATACTGTCCATGAGTCGCTGACTGAGAAAACCCCGAAAGCGCAACTATAACCGAGACGGCGGCAAATGTTCCGCACGCCGGCAAAAAATCCAGCGCTACGCCCCGAGCCGTCCGGTGCTCCGGCCCGGTTCAGTCCTCGACCACACAATT
>JASBSN010000020.1 GCA_030148915.1 Thiogranum sp. | reverse complement strand
ATCATGCGCGAAACCGTCAAACAGATCGGTTACAGCAGCTCGGAAATGGGTTTTGACTGGGAGACCTGCGCGGTGATGACCGCATTGGGCGTGCAATCGCCCGATATCAACCAGGGTGTGGACCGCTCCAAACCCGAAGATCAGGGCGCCGGCGACCAGGGCCTTATGTTTGGCTACGCCAGCAGCGAAACCGACGTGCTGATGCCCGCCCCGATCACCTACGCCCACCGCCTGGTGCACCGTCAGTCGGAGATGCGCCGCAAGGGTGTACTCGCCTGGCTGCGCCCGGACGCCAAGAGTCAGGTCACTTTCCGCTACCAGGACAATAAGCCGGTGGGTATCGACGCCGTGGTTCTGTCCACCCAGCACGCCCCGGATATCGACCACCGCGAACTGGAAGAAGCGGTGATGGAGCACATTATCAAGCCGGTGTTGCCGAGTGAGTGGTTGAGCAAAAAGACGCGCTATCACGTTAACCCGACCGGTGCGTTTGTTATCGGTGGCCCGATGGGCGATGCCGGTCTCACCGGGCGCAAGATCATCGTCGACACCTATGGCGGTATGGCGCGCCACGGCGGCGGCGCTTTTTCCGGCAAAGACCCGTCCAAGGTCGACCGCTCAGCGGCCTATGCCGGGCGTTATGTGGCCAAGAATATCGTCGCCGCCGGTCTTGCCGAGCGCTGCGAAATTCAGATCTCTTACGCTATCGGCGTGGCCGAGCCCACCTCCATCAGCATCGCCACCTTCGGTACCGGGAAAATTGACGACGAGCAGATCACCCGGTTGGTGCGCGAGCATTTCGATCTGCGCCCCTACGGCATCCTCAGCATGCTTGACTTGCTCAACGCGAACCAAATCAAGTATTGCAAAACAGCGGCTTACGGGCATTTCGGCCGGGAGCACGAGGGTTTCACCTGGGAGCAAACCGATAAGGCCGAAGCCCTGCGTGCGGATGCAGGCCTGTAAAGATTTCCGCGGCGGCGAATTTTTACAAGGCACGCCGAATCAGGGATAATCAATCGGATCACAATGCTGTGTTCCCTGAGGGGCGCTGCAGCGGGGCACCCCCGTCAGGCTCAGGGAAACCAGCGCTATCAAAACAACGGCGCTCATCTTTGCATTTACGGGAGATGAACCATGAACGCTGTTTTGGATTCCAGCAACGATTTTAAAGTCGCCGACCTTAATCTGGCCGACTGGGGCCGCAAGGAAATCGCCATCGCCGAAAGCGAAATGCCCGGACTGATGGCGCTTCGCGATGAATTCGGCGCACAAAAACCGCTCAAGGGCGCACGCATCACCGGCAGTCTGCATATGACCATCCAGACGGCCGTGCTGATCGAAACGCTGGTGGCGCTCGGCGCCGACGTACGCTGGGCTTCGTGTAATATTTTCTCCACCCAGGACCACGCCGCGGCCGCTATCGCCGCTTCGGGCGTTCCGGTGTATGCCTGGAAAGGTGAAACCGTCGATGAATACTGGTGGTGTACCGAACAGGCCCTGACCTGGCCGGACGGCGGCATGCCGAATATGATTCTCGACGACGGCGGCGACGCCACCTTGTTATTGCATAAGGGTGTCGAGTTCGAGAACGCCGGCGAGGTGCCGCAGGCCAAAGCCGGTGACAACGAAGAGTGGGTGGCCATCCTTGAAGTGCTGCGCCGCACCCTGGAGAACAAGCCCGGCTTCTGGCAGAAGATGGCGCAAAGCGTCAAGGGCGTGACCGAAGAAACCACCACCGGTGTGCACCGCCTGTACCATATGCAGGAAACCGGTGAGCTGTTGTTCCCCGCCATGAATGTCAACGACTCGGTCACCAAGTCCAAGTTCGACAACCTGTACGGCTGCCGCGAATCGTTGATCGACGGTATCAAACGCGCCACCGATGTCATGATCGCCGGCAAAATTTGCGTGGTGCTCGGTTATGGTGACGTCGGCAAGGGCTGCGCTCAGGCTTATCGGGGCATGGGTGCGACCGTGCTGGTAACCGAAATCGACCCGATCTGTGCGCTGCAGGCGACCATGGAGGGCTACCGCGTGGTCACCATGGAGGACGCCGCCTCGCAGGGCGATATTTTTGTCACCACCACCGGCAACGTCAACGTCATCAACCACGATCACATGTTGGCGATGAAAGACGAGGCCATTGTCTGCAACATCGGCCACTTCGATTCCGAGATCGACATCGCTTCGTTGGAAAAATACCAGTGGCAGGAGATCAAACCACAGGTCGATCACGTGATTTTCCCCGACGGTAAGAAGATCATCATTCTGGCCAAGGGGCGCCTGGTCAACCTGGGCTGCGCTACCGGTCACCCGAGCTTCGTCATGTCAGCTTCTTTCACCAACCAGGTGATGGCGCAGATGGAACTGTTCGCTAACACCGGCGAGTACGAAAACAAGGTCTACGTTCTGCCGAAAACGCTCGATGAAAAAGTCGCTCGACTGCACCTGAAAAAAATCGGTGCGCACCTGACGGAGCTGACACCGCAGCAGGCCGAGTATCTCGGCATGAAAGTCGAAGGGCCCTACAAACCGGAGCATTACCGCTACTGATCCGGGCGTCGCTATTGGCCCGGCCTGTCCCCGCCGTCCAGCGGGGGCAGGCCGTTGGCGTAACCGGACGATCAATCACCCTTCGAATTCCCGCTTTGGCGGCAATGGCGGTCAGACATGGAATCGCAAAAAAAACACCCAAAAGTCTACAGTTTCGAGTTCTTCCCGCCCAAAACCGATGCCGGCGTGGAGAAACTGCGGGCGACGCGCGAGCAGTTGGCGCAGCTTCATCCGCGCTTCTTCTCCGTCACCTTCGGCGCCGGCGGCTCGACACGCGAGCGCACCTTTGACACGGTGCGTGATATTCAGCGCGATTCGGGCATCGAAGCCGCGCCGCATTTGTCGTGCGTCGCTTCCACGCGGGAAAACATCCGTGACATTCTCAGTCTGTACAGCGCCGAGAACATCCGCCACATTGTGGCGCTGCGCGGGGATCTGCCCTCCGGCACGGGGCGGCCGGGCGAATTCCGTTACGCCAACGAGCTGGTGTCGTTCATCCGCGAGGAGACGGGGAATCAGTTTCACATCGAAGTGGCGGCCTATCCGGAGTTCCATCCCCAGGCTGCCAGCGCCGCCAGGGATCTGGATAATTTTCAGCGCAAAGTCGAAGCCGGCGCCGACAGCGCCATCACCCAGTATTTTTTCAACCCCGAGGCCTATTTTCAGTTCGTCGCCGAATGTGAAAAACGCGGCCTGCGGTTGCCCATTGTGCCCGGCATCATGCCCATCACCAATTACACCCAGCTGGCACGTTTTTCCGATATGTGCGGCGCGGAAATACCCCGTTGGATGCGCAAACGGCTGCAGAGCTACGGCGACGACCGGGACTCCATCCGTGCCTTTGGCGAAGAGGTGCTCACGCGCCTGTGCGCCACCCTGCTGGAGGCCGGCGCCCCGGGCCTGCACTTCTACACGATGAATCAGGCCGGGCCTACCAGCGCCATCTGGAACAACCTCGGCCTTGGCGAGTAGTCGGCACTGACCGCCCATCGCCTGTCGGCGCGGGAAAGCGAATGAAAAATACGGATCTGGTCAAGCGCGATCTTTCGGTTGTCTGGCACCCCTGCACACAGATGAAGGATCACGAGTGGCTGCCGATGATCCCCATCCGCCGCGCCGCCGGCGTGTGGCTCGAGGATTTTGAGGGCAACCGGTACCTCGATGCGATCAGTTCCTGGTGGGTGAATCTGTTCGGCCACGCCAATGCGCACATCAACGCGGCGCTGAGCACCCAGTCCGGGATGCTGGAACACGTCATGTTGGCCGGCTTTACCCATGAAGCCGTGGTCGAGCTATCGGAAAAGCTCGTCGCCATCACCCCGAGTGGACTGGATCGTTGCTTTTATGCCGACAATGGTTCTGCGGCCGTCGAAGTCGCGCTGAAGATGAGCTTCCACTACTGGCGAAATAGCGGCGAGCATGGCAAAACCAAATTCATCACCCTGGGCAACAGCTATCACGGCGAAACCCTCGGCGCGCTCGCCGTCGGTAACGTGCAGCTTTACAAAGACACCTACGGTCCGCTGCTGATGGAGACCTTCAGCGTGCCCTCGCCGGATTGCTTTAATCGCGAGCCGGGAGAATCCTGCGCGGCGTACAGCGAACGCATGTTCGAGCACATGGAGCGGGCGTTGGCACAGCACGCCGAGGAAGTCTGCGCGGTGATCGTCGAGCCGCTGGTACAGTGCGCCGGGGGAATGCGCATGTACGATCCGGTGTATCTGCAACGCCTGCGCGCGGCCTGTGATCGCTACCGTGTACACCTGATCGCCGATGAGGTCGCGGTGGGATTCGGGCGCACCGGCAGTATGTTCGCCTGTGAACAGGCCGATATCAGTCCGGACTTTCTGTGCCTGTCAAAGGGGCTTACCGGCGGTTACCTGCCCTTGTCAGTCGTCCTGACCAGCGAGGCCGTCTACCAGGCCTTTTATGATGATTACGGGTCATTGAAAGCCTTTCTCCATTCCCACAGCTACACTGGCAATGCTCTGGCCTGCCGGGCGGCGCTGGCGACGCTGGAATTATTCGAACGCCACGATACGCTCGCCGCCAACCGGCGGCTGGCCGGTGCCATGGCGGCGGCCACCGCGGGCTTCGCTGAACACGAGCACATCGCCGAAGTACGCCAAACCGGTATGATCCTCGCTATCGAGATGGTCAAAGACAAATCTCAGCGTTTGAGCTACCCCTGGCAGGAGCGCCGCGGCCTGCGGGTCTACGAACACGGGTTGGCCAACGGCGTATTGCTGCGCCCGCTGGGCAACGTGGTGTATTTTATGCCGCCCTATGTGATCGAACCCGAGCAGATCTCCCTGCTCGCCGAGGTGGCCTGGCAGGGTATCCACAAAGCCGTGGCCGATTGATGCGCACGCCGCGCTTTTACACCACGCAGCCGCTGGCGGTGAATCAGACGCTGTTGTTGGAGCCCTCGCCGAGTCACCATCTGCTGAAAGTACTGCGCGGCCAACCCGGCACCCGGGTGCTGCTGTTCAACGGCGACGGCCAGGAATTTACGGCCAGTCTGACAGGCAGCAAGGGCAAACTTGCCCAACTGTTGGTCGGCGCTCCGAGCACACCACACCGGGAGTCGCCGCTGCGTATCAGCCTGGGCCAGGGAATTTCTCGCGGTGAACGCATGGATTTGGTCATCCAAAAAGCCGTTGAACTCGGCGTCGATGCGCTGACCCCGCTGTGGACGCGTCGCTCGCAGGTGCGCCTCAGCGGCGCACGTATGGATAAGCGTCTGGCGCACTGGCACGGCATCCTGCTCGCGGCTTGCGAACAATCGGGCCGCGTTCGCCTGCCCTCGCTCAATGCTGCCAGTGCGCTCGATGAATGGCTGCAGTCGCCCGCGCCCGGCTTGCGACTGGTGCTGCATCCGGATGCCGGCACAACGCTGCACGAGCTGTCTGCGCAGCGTGACATACAGATCCTGCTAGGCCCCGAGGGTGGCTTCGCGCAGGAAGAACTCGACTGCGCCGAGGCGGCAGGCTTTCAGCCGGTCTGCCTGGGGCCGCGTGTCCTGCGTACAGAAACCGCAACGCTGGCCACGCTGGCGGCGCTACAGACACTGTGGGGTGATTTCGGGAACCGCGCTGTGGACGCCGAAACGAACGCGAGCTGACAGCCAGGGTAGAACCAGAAGCCATGGAACTGGTTCGGAAAAACAAGCTTTCGGCCCTACCAGACCCAGAGAGCCAGTCGGGCGGTCCTTCGCTGGTGCATGCGCCGCTCGCGGTGCCCTAAGCCAGCGAAGGACCGCCCGACTGGCTCTCGGACCAAAGACAATGGCGTCTCAGTGTGCCAACAAACCAGCTTTGGTGCAGGCGGGTTTTCACCGGATAGGGGGTTTTTGGTGCATGCACCGCTCGCGGTGCCCTAAGCCAAAAACCCCCTATCCGGTGAAAACCCGCTTCGAGGGCGTGGGGCGCGCAGGGGTCACTAGCGGCCTAGCTCAGCCCAGCCTGCTTCGATCACCCCCTGGATTATCTCCAGGTTTGGAATCAACGCTTCTTCATTACCGATCTGAATACAGTCCGAGACACTGTCGGGCAGCGTACGTGCGGCCAGTAAGGATTCGCCCAGCGCGTCGTCATCGGCGCTGAACAGACGGGGAATCCCGGCTGTCACCATAGCGTAGAAGGCGAGCGACGAATCAGGCTTGACGCTGTTGAGAATGGAAATACGCGCACCGCGCTCGCTCTGGGGCAGACTGAATCCGCACAGCGCCTCCATCGAGACCACCGGCAGATCCTGTTCGCGCCAGCGCAACGACCCCAACAGCCATTGAGGCCCTTCCTGCATCAGGTCCAACGGCTGAAAGTTGATCACTTCGGCGACGGCCACATTGGGCACCAGTAGGTTGAGCCCATGCAGGGGCACCCACAGGCTGCGAACAGATTCGACGACAGCATTCATAGTTAGCGCTCCGCGTAAATTCCGGTTAATTTATCGTTGCCTGCACCGGCTGACAGCGTTTTGCCAGGGCCTCGGCGAGCTCTTCGGGTGAACCGCTCAACTCGATCTTGCAATGGGTGCGCGCCGCCTCGGGCATGCTGGCTATGACGCAACTCTCGGCACTCTGCACCCAGACAAAGCCCCCCTGCCGACTGACCGCCCGGCAGCCCTGCGCGCCGTCTTTGCCCAGCCCGCTGAACACAATAACTCCACAGCGTTTGCCGAAAGCCGCGGCGACCGACTGCGCCAGCGCGTCAATATCCGGCCGTCGCGCGGACTGCCAACCCTCGCTGCTGCGATGTACCACGCCTTTGTCATCGACTTCGACCCGGCTATCGGCGGGCACCAGCCAGAGATGACCCGGCTCCATCGCTTGCGCATCTCCCAGCAGGCCGACCGGCCAGGCGCTGCAACGGTCCAGTTGCTCGACCAACAATGACTGCATGGATGCCGATATATGTTGGCCCAACAATATCGTCAGGGGCAAATCGGGTGTCAGCGCCTGAAGAAATCTCGCCACCGCTTTGGGGCCGCCGATAGACGCGCCAAGCACCACGACCCAGTGCGCCTCCGGTTCACTATCATGGTGCACCAGATGCAGATCGGGCCGGGGGCGCGGGTTGCCGGTCGGCTCAGCGCAGACCTCGCGATTGGCCAGGCTCTGCAGTTTGCCAACCAGCCGGCGGTGCCACACGACGCTGCTGCCGACACCGCCGGCGTTAAGCAACACCGGCAGCGGTGAATCCTGGAGAATCCTTTCTACCTGAAATCGCTCGGGGTGATCTTCCATATCCACCAGCAACACTTCCGCGTCGCGCCAGTCACCGGTGAGCGGGAGCTCGAATCTCTTGTCCATCACCACATCGATACCCGCTCCTTCGAGCAGCCCGCGGAACTCTCCGCGCTCGCCGTCGCGCGCCATCAAGGCGACCCGTAGGGCGGCCTGTGGGGTTTCAACCATCTCGTCCGGTATCCTCTAACAATGCCTGAATATTCTCCAGTAAATCGCTTTCCTGGAACGGTTTGCCCAGGTAGCGATTGACACCGATCTGCATCGCCCGCTGCCGGTGTTTGTCGCCCGTACGCGAGGTGATCATAATAATCGGGATATCGCGCAGCCGCGCCTCGTTACGCACGTGGGTAGCCAGTTCAAAACCGTCCATCCGCGGCATTTCGATATCGAGCAGCATTATATCAGGGATATTCTCTTGCAGCTTGGATACCGCATCCACACCGTCCTTGGCGGCGATGACACGCATGTCATTGCGCTCCAGAATACGCGTGGTGACCTTGCGCACGGTAATCGAGTCGTCGACCACCATAACTGTCAACCCGCGACGTCGCGCCGCCGGCCGACTGGCGAGCGCGTGCACCTGGTCGGTGAGGCTGGTCGTGCCGCCACGCAGCAAGGCCGAGACTTCAAGAATCATCACCACACGACCGTCACCGAGAATAGTCGCCCCAGAGACTCCGGGCACGGTGCTGATTTGCGGCCCGACAGACTTGACGACGATTTCGCGGCTGCCCAGTAGATTTTCGACATGGAAGGCCACGCAGTGCTCACCGAAGCGCGCCAGCAAAACCGGCAAGCGCTTCGGACCGCTGTCCAGGTGTGGCGCGCCGGTGGCCAACACCGAGCCCAGATGACGCACTTCATAGGCGTACTGGCCGTATTCAAAACGCGCTTCGGGATCGGCGTAGTAGCGCTTGAGATCCTCCCGGCGCATGCGCACGATACCCTCGATACTTGACAGGGGGATGGCGTAGGTGTCCTCGCCCACTTCCACCAACAGCGCTTGGTTGAGGGCCAGGGTGAACGGCAGACGAACGGTGAACGTGGTCCCTTTGCCCAGCGTCGAGTCGATATGCAGCGAGCCGCCCAGTTGTTTGACCTCACTGTTGACCACGTCCATGCCGACGCCGCGACCAGCCACCTGGGTGACTTTCTCGGCGGTACTGAAACCGGTCTCGAGGATAAATTGCAGGACCTCGTTGTCGCTCAACTCCGAGTCGGCGTCCATCAGGCCGCGCTGAATGGCCTTGCCGCGGATGGCCTCCAGATTGATGCCGGCACCGTCGTCGGAAATGCGCAGCACAACATCGGACGATTCGCGCTCCAGCGTGATGCGTATGGTGCCGGCTTGCGGCTTACCCTCGGCTACGCGCCGGGCCGGTGTTTCGATACCATGCGAAATGGCATTGCGCAGCATGTGCTCCAGCGGCGCGACGATGCGATCGACCACCGTCCGATCCATCTCGCCCTCTGCTCCGGAGAGTTCCAGTTCGGCCTTTTTGTCCAGCTCCTGCGCCGTCTGACGTACAATGCGCCGCATTCTCGCCGCCAGCCCCAGGAATGGCACCATGCGGGTACGCATCAACCCTTCCTGCAGCTCGGTGTTGACGCGAGACTGCTGCAGTAAAAGCGTCTCAGACTCGCGGGTGATGTTTTCCAGCATATTCTGAATGCTGCTCAGATCGCTGACACTCTCCATCAGTGAGCGCGAGAGCTGCTGCATGTGCGAGTAGCGGTCCATTTCCAGCGGATCGAAGTCCTCACCCCGGGTCGCATCATCGAGCATCTCGCCTTCACGCTCGTAGCGATAGAGCACCTGCGCTTCGGTCTCGATTTCCAGCTTGCGCAGTTGCTCGCGCACGCGCGCCACGGTCTGCTCCATTTCGACAAGATTGAAGCTGTAAGCGCCGACCTGCTGCTCGAGACGCGAACGATAGATGCTCACCTCGCCGGCATAGTTGACCATATTATCGAGCAGCTCGGCCTTGACCCGAATCAGTTCCTGGCTGCTGCGCGACCGTGAACGGCGCTCCCTGCGCTCCTTCCCGGCGACAGCGGCAACGCCTGAGGTAACCGCCTCGCTCGCGGTTTGCTGCAACGGACCCTGCTCGGTCGCAGGTTCTATGTCGACCCCGTCTCGCAGTTTTTCCAGATCAGTGATCACATCCACGGCTGCATCGAGCGCAACCCGGTTGCCCACTTTCTCGACCATGTCGGCGAGTCGGTCCTGAGCGCGCTCGAGCACGACAAACAGGCTGTCGCTGCAGGCCCTTTCGCCCTCGGTAACCTTGACCATCAACGATTCCACGGCGTGGGCCAAATCGCCAATCTCGGTGATGTCGGCCATGCGCGCTCCGCCTTTGAGCGTGTGCAGCTCGCGCTGTAGCGCGGTCATCAGTTCCTGGTCGCCCGGGGCCTGCTTCCAGCTCTGCAGCGTCTGCTCGCAGTGACCGGTAATATCGACGGCCTCCTCGACGAACACCTCGAGCAATTCCTGGTCGACTTCCGCGTAAGGGTTCGACCCGGCCTGCTCCGTGGCGCCGCTCTGGCCAAGCAATGAGGCTTCGCCCAACGGCTCGATGTCCTCGCCAGCGCTTGCCGTCGCCACCCATTCACGTTGCGCCTGCAGGCTTGCCACCAGTTCGTCGGCCGGTTCGAGCGGCAGGTGCGCGCGCACGCGCTCCAGCATAATCGCCAGACAGTCCTGCGCCTGCTGCACCCCGTCCATCGAAGACTCGGCGTTTACGGCGCGATTTTCGTCGATGCCAATCAGCAACGACTCAACCGCGTGGGCGACATCGGCGATGGCCGGCAGGTCGGCCATGCGCGCCCCACCTTTGAGGGTGTGCAGGGCGCGTTGCAGCTCCGCCAGCGCGTGGCCGTCCTGCGACGAAACACGCCATTGACCCAGGGCCGCATCGGCAGCCTCCAGATTCTCAGCCGCCTCTTCCAGGAAGACTTCCAGCAGTTCTTCGTCGTGTTCGCTATAGGGGTCCTCGGCCCGGCTGCCTGACTCGCTGTCATCACCGTAACCGCCGATCTCCTCGACATCAGGGCCCGCCGCGCTGAGCGGCTCGGCCCCAGCGAACTCGTGCGCGCCTGCGGCTGCGCCCGTCTGGGTGAAATCAACCTCCTCGGCTATCTCGTCGCTGCCGTCCTCCGGCAGATCCTCGACTGCGAACTCGTCGCTCGCCTGTGGCGGTGATACCGTTGAACTGTGCGGCCCTTTTTGTGTAGGGAGGGCATGCAGCTGATCGGCGACACGGCACAGAAGACCCGCGTACTCGGCGGGGACCGTCTTCTCCTGCGGCAAGCTGCTGAGCATGCTCTCGATGACCATAACGCTGTCTTGCAATAATCCGCAGACGCCGCTGTCGATCGGCGCCGCGTTCGTCATCATGATCTTGAGCAGTTTTTCCAACTCGCCGGCGAGCCCGGCGATGTCGTCGGCATCGGCCATATGGGCGCTGCCGTGCAGGGTGTGCAGCGCTCTTAGCAAGGGCTCGTCGATCTCCACCTCGCCGGCAGTGGCCCGGCTCAGGTACTGACGGATCACTTCCAGGTGCGCCCGCGACTCGGTATTGAATATGTCGTACAACAGGGGATCCATGACGGTGTACGAACCGACCGATTCCAAGTCCTGGGTCTCGCCCTGTTGCTGCTGCGAGATCTCTTCCTCGGCCTCCTGCAGTGCTTGCGGGTCCTGATCGTCAGCCGGCGCGTCGACCATCGGTTGCGGCATCTGCACCACCTCTGCATCCGCCTCATCAACACTCTCAGCATCGAGAGGCTGCGTTGACGCGAGGTCGATGTCAGTCGCCACGATGTCCTCACCCTGGCTCAGCGCTTCGGCATGGCGCATTAAGCGCTCGATCGGCTGTTGGGTCGAGACACCCTCCTTGACTTGCGCGACCAGTTCGGGAAGCGCAACGGCTGCGGCCTGCAACAGGTCCTTGAGCACCGGCGTCACCGGCACTATGCCGTCCATCACCCGGTTCAACATGTTTTCAAACGCCCAGGCGAATTCACCAATACGCATAGCGCCGACCAGTCGACCGCTACCTTTGAGTGTATGCCAGGAGCGGCGCATGGTGCTCAGCGCCTCGCTGTCATCAGCGTTGCTCAGCCAAACAGGCAGTTGCTCATTAATACTGGCCAGTTCCTCTTCCGCCTCTTCGATGAAGATTTCCAGTATTTCCTCGTCGATATCCGCACCGATGATCGCCAGCGCGGTATCGTCGTTTTCAGCGTTGTGCGCAGCTTTTTCGTCCTCTTTCATCCGCTCGGCGTCAGAGCTCACCTCAAGCGGCGCGGAAATCTGCTCAGACTCGGGGCTCGCTTCAGGCGGCGCGGAAAGCTGGCCGGACTCGGCGCTCGCTCCAGGCAGCGCGGAAATCTGCCCGGACTCGGGGCTCGCTTCAGGCGGCGTGGAAATCTGGCCGGACTCGGCGCTCGCTTCAGGCGGCGCGGAAAGCTGGCCGGACTCGGCGCTTGGCTCGAGCGGCGTGGAGACTGCGCGCAGGGGCTGATCGTCATTGCCGGGCTCACCGTCATTGTCCTCGACCGGGGGCGCCGTGGTGTCGGCCGGCACCGCAGGTGGCGGCGCGGTGGCGTCCTCGGTAACTGCAGAGGGCTCGGGTGCTGCATCCTCGACCGCGGTGGTCTGCTCGGCGGGATAGCCTAAGCGCTCCACGCCATGTTCCGCCACCGCCATGGCCGAAGCGCCGTAGATGCGTTGTTCGCGCCGGCTTTCCAGGAAATACTCCAGACCGCAGACAGCGTCGGCCAGTGATTCCAGCTCCTCGGGTGTGGCTTGCTTTTCAGCTTCGATTAATTCGGCTTTTATATAGGTTGCAATCGCATTGACCAGGGCCGCCGGACGGGCCTCGCCCAGCAACAGCATGCCGCCCTTGACCTGGTTGAACCACTGCGGTACTTCGGCGATCAGGGAGACATCGTGGGCGGATTCGATGTAAGCGCTAATGGCTTCCTTGGCACGAACCAAATCCGCAATAGCTTCCTGGACGACGATCTCCATCACCTGGTGGTATTCGTTTTCCGCCAGCTGTTCATCGGCCTGTTTGTCATCGTTATCGACCGCTCTGCCGCCGCCCATATTGTCGACCGAAGACTCCACCAACAGCAGCGTACTGGCCACGTCCATCAGCACCGTATCGGCAGGCGCAGCGCCGGCGTCGACATTTTTCTGCAGCGCCTCGGCTTTTTCGGCCACCGCCTTGCGCGCGGCACCCAAGCCGAGCATCCCCAGCGTATCAGCGAGGCGGTACAGCGCTTCACCGAGGGGCTGCAGCTCAGTGCCGGTGGCACAGCCGTTGCGCAATATAATATCCAGGCTGTCCTTTAGGCGCGCCAACTCGTCTTTGACGGCCACCGCGACCGTCGCAAAAAGATCGGAATTGCGCCCGGCCAGGCTTTCGCGGGCCGCCGACATTTCCTCTTCGTCGGGCAGGAGCTCATCCAAGCGGTAGGTCGCCTGGATTTCGGCGACCCGCGCGCTGGCTGTCGCCGGGGGCTGGGCGCAATAGAAGAGAATATTTTTGAACAGATCCTCGCGCACCTCGTCGATCAACGCTTGCTCGCCCTCGTCGATCAGGCGCTTGATTTCCCGATCGAGCTGGCCGAGTACACGCTTTAGCGCGACGCTGCCATCCAGGCTGTTGGTGATCAGCGCGTCCAGCAGGCCGCAGGCAACCCACCATAACCGCACTACACTGGGATCGCCGCCCAGCGCCTGGAGCGCCTCCAGTGTTTCCCGTAGCGTTTGCAGCGACGCCTCGGTATTTTGATTGCGAAACCAGCCGAGCAGACCCCGTTGAAAACGGTGACGCTGCTCGCGCGCCTTGCTCTGCAGCTCGGGGTCACGCTCGGCGGCCAACACGTGCTCCGGTAACGGCGCCATCAGGTCCGGCGTGAACATGGCGTTTTCTGAAAGCAGGTTCTGACCGCGTACTGCGCGCAGATCATTCAATAAGGGCAGCAGCACCAGGGGGATGTCCCGGTGACCGGAAATCAGCCGATCGAGGTAATCCGGAAGTTGCAATATAGCCCGCATCAGCACTTCGCAGGCATCATCGTGTTGACCGACAGAGCCCGTGGACATCGCCCGGGCGACCTGTTCCATCTCTTCGGCCAGTAGCGAAGCACCGTATAGCTCAACCATCTGCAGTGTGCCGTAGACCTGGTGAAGATGGGCGCAGAGCCCTTCCAGCTGCGCGTCGTCCTGCGGATTCTCCACATGCGCCTCTAGCCTCTGACGAGCCTCTTTCAAGGTTTCGTCGAGCTCCTTTTTTACCCACGTCAGAGTGCTGAAATCGATGACTTGGTTCATTGTCTTTCCTTCCGTCGCGCGGTAACTGCGATCAGTCAGTGTGTACGCCGATAGGCGAGCGTATCGGGGTACCGCAGCTTGTCCATGTTTGGATTACGCCAGTCCAGCAACTCGCCCGGTCCGAGCACAATGACACCGCCCCGGCGCAAACGTGTTGCCAGGGCATTGACCAGGTCGAGGCGACTCTGTCTGTCGTAGTAAATCAGTAAATTCTGGCAGTAAATCAGATCGACTTCCTGTAACGGCGAGGCCTCAAGGTCGCGCAGATTGAGGTAGGAGAAGTGAACGCACTGGCGCAGCTCGTCCACAACCTGAAAGTGTGTAGCGGATACTTTGCGGCAGTAGCGATATTGATAGGCAACCGGAATGTCCCGTAGCCGACGCTGTAGATACACGCCCTCGCGTGCACTGCGAAGCGCCGGTTGACTGATATCGGTACCGATCAGATGACAACCCGATGCCGCAGGATTTTCTTGCCTGAAAGCATCGATCAGCATCGCCAGACTATAGGTTTCTTCGCCGCTGGCGCAACCGACGCTCCAGAGCGTTGACTCGCTACCGCTATCCAGCATCCTGGGAATCAGTTTTTCTGCGACCAGGCGCATTGACGATTGGTGGCGAAAGAAGCTGGTCTCGTGCACGGTAAGGCGGTCGATCAGTAACGACCACTCGGCTCTCTCGGCGCTGTTGAGCAGACGATTGTAGTACTCGCGCGAGTTCCCGCATTCGGTTTCCCGCATCCGCGCGCGAAGCCCGCTGATCAGAAACGAGCGCCGCTCCGGGGCGATGAACAAACCCTCTCGATGCCACAACAGGCGGGTCCAGTCCGCGAGTTGCTCGTCGTCTATCTCCACGCTGGGGCCGACCAGCGGCCCGGGCTGCGGAGAAACCTGAGCATATCCACCAGAGTCAGTCATGCAGCCAGCACCCTGTCTGCTATTCCGGCAACTTGAAGCCGGCGACCGAATTGCCCATCTCGTCGGCCAGCGCCGCCAGATTACCGATAGAAGCCGCGGTCTCGTTGGTGCCTGCCGAAGTCTGCGTGGTAATCTCCTGGATGATGTGCATGGTTTCGGACACATTGGCGGCGGCCTTGGATTGCTGCCGGGCCGACGAGGAAATGTTCTGGATAAGACCCGAGAGATCTTCGGAAACGTTCATGATCTCATCCAGCGCCTCTCCGGACTCCTCGGCCAGGCGCGCGCCGTTGACCACACCGGCGGTACTCTGTTCCATGGAGATTACCGCTTCGTTGGTGTCCGTCTGAATGGTCTTTACCAGCGCCTCGATCTGCTTGGTGGCGTTGGAGGAACGTTCAGCCAGGCGCTGCACTTCGTCGGCGACCACAGCGAAACCGCGCCCCGCCTCACCGGCCATAGCCGCCTGGATCGCCGCGTTCAAGGCCAGAATGTTGGTCTGCTCGGCGATGTCGTTGATGAGCTCGACGATGTCGCCGATCTCCTGTGAGCTTTCGCCCAGGCGCTTGATACGTTTGGAGGTCTCTTGGATGGTCTCGCGGATGCGATCCATACCCTCGATGTTGCGCCGCACCGTGTCCCCACCCTTCTTGGCGTACTCGACCGAGCGCAGCGCCTTGTTGGCGGTTTCATCAGAGTGCTGCGAGACTTCGTCGATGGACACGGCCATCTCATTGATCGCTGTTGTCACCGAGGTGATTTCCTCAGCTTGGTGCATACTGGCTTCGGTCAGATGCTGCGCGGTTTCCTGCGTCTGTTTAGCCGCAGAGGAAACCTGCCCGGAGGTTTCGTTGATGGTCGTTACCATGTCGCGCAGCGCATCGATGGTGTAGTTGACCGAGTCGGCGATCGCACCCGTGAAATCTTCGGTGACCGTCGCGTAGGTGGTCAGATCACCGTCGGC
>JASBSN010000016.1 GCA_030148915.1 Thiogranum sp. | reverse complement strand
CCGCAGCCTTCGCTGCTGCACGGGGACCTATGGTCAGGCAACTATGCCTTTACGCGTCAAGGTGAACCGGCGCTGTTCGATCCCGCCGTTTATTACGGCGATCGCGAAACCGACCTGGCCATGACGGAGCTGTTCGGGGGGTTTGGCCGCGATTTCTACGCCGCCTACCGCCAGGCCTGGCCGCTGGCAGCCGGTTACGCCACGCGCAAGCACCTTTATAACCTGTACCATGTGCTGAATCACTTCAATCTGTTTGGCGGTGGTTACTTGTCGCAGGCGCAGGGGATTATTGATACCCTCCTGGCTGAAGTGAGCGGCTGAGCGCCGCCGGACCACCACCGGATAGCCGCAATCATGCATGACAGCGCCCTTATTACCCTCACCGCCATCGGGCTGATCGCGCTCGCCAGCCAGTGGATCGCCTGGTGGTTGCGCCTGCCGGCGATTCTCTTTCTGCTGCTGGCGGGTATTGTCGCCGGGCCGCTCACCGGCTGGCTGGACGTGCAGAACCTGTTCGGCGAACTGTTGTTTCCGTTTGTATCGTTGTCGGTGGCCATCATTTTGTTCGAGGGCAGTCTGACCCTGCGCCTGAACGAGATTCGCGGCCTGGAAGGCGTGGTGCGCAACCTGATCAGCATCGGCATGCTGGTTTCCTGGGCGGTGGCCACGCTCGCGGCGCGCCTGTTACTGGACTTTGACTGGACCCTGGCGCTGCTGTTTGGTGGCATCACTGTGGTGACCGGTCCGACGGTTATCCTGCCGATGTTACGCAGCGTGCGGCCGACCGCCAAGGTGGCCAGTCTGTTGCGCTGGGAAGGCATTGTCATCGACCCGATCGGCGCGCTGGCGGCGGTGCTGGTGTTTGAGTTCATTGTCGCCCAGCAGACCGGGCACGCCCTGGCGCTCACCCTGCTGACATTCGTCAAGTTAATCGGTATCGGCGGGCTCATCGGTGCGCTCTCCGGTTATGCCTGGGGACTGGTGCTGCGCCATTACCTGTTGCCGGACTATCTGGTCAATGTTGCCACGCTGTTGATCCTGTTTGGTGTTTTCACCCTCTCCAATGTGCTGCAATACGAATCCGGATTGCTGGCCGTCACGGTGATGGGAATGTGGCTGGCCAATATGCGCGGCGTGCACACCGAAGAGCTGCTGAGCTTCAAGGAAAGCCTGAGCGTACTGCTCATTTCCGGCCTGTTTATTATTCTCGCCGCGCGCCTCAGTTTCGCCGATCTGCAGTCGTTGGGGCTGCCGGCCCTGGGCGTGCTGGCCGCGGTGATGCTGATCGCGCGGCCCTTGGGTGTAGCGCTCTCGACGCTGGGCTCCAGTCTGAACTGGCGCGAGCGCCTGCTAATGGGTTGGTTCGCCCCGCGCGGTATTGTCGCGGCGGCCGTTTCGGCGCTGTTTGCGCTGCGCCTGGATGAGCGCGGCGTCGACCACGCGCTGCAGATCGTGCCCGTCACCTTTCTGATTATTATCGGCACGGTAGTGATCTACAGCACCACGGCGCGACCCTTGGCGCGGCTGCTCGGCATTTCCGAGCCGGCGCCCAACGGGGTACTGCTGATCGGCGCCAACCCCATTGCGCGTGCGCTGGCACGCGCCCTGACCGAGCAGGAATTCCGCGTGCAGCTGGCTGACAGCAACTGGGAGAATATACGCGCCGCGCGCATGGACGGTTTGTCCACTTACTACGGTAATCCGCTGTCCGAGCACGCCGACCGGAACCTCGACCTGACGGGGATCGGCCGGCTGATGGCAGTATCGCCGTCGGCGGAACTCAACTCGCTGGCGGCGTTGCACTATCGTCAGGATTTCGGGCGCAATCATATCTATACCTTGCAGACCGCGCAGGAAAAAAAGGTCGGTGAAAAGCACACCGCGGCCGAGGAAGTGCGCGGTTACCGGTTGTTTGGCGAGGAAGTCACTTACGCCAAATTGGCGAGTCTGCTGAGCCAGAAAGCGGAATTTCGCACCACACTTTTGACTGACGAATTCGGCTTCGAAGATTATCTGCAGCGCAA
>JASBSN010000001.1 GCA_030148915.1 Thiogranum sp. | reverse complement strand
ATCTGCCCGACATGGACCAGTTCACTGGCCGATTCACCGATAATGTGCACGCCCAGTAACGCACCGTTGTCGCGCGCCGCCAGCAGCTTCATAAAGCCGCGCTCGGCGCCGATGATGCCGCCGCGGGCGCTATCCGTAAAGTGTGCCCGGCCGACCACGTAGCCGGTGCTTTGCTCGCGCAGCTCGCGTTCCGTCTTACCCACATACGACAATTCAGGAATGGTGTAAATGGCCATGGGCAGCAATTCGGCGCGATCACTGTAAGCCTCACCGAAAGCATGGCTGGCCGCCAGCCGCCCTTGCTCCATGGCGGTCGAGGCCAGCGACGGCCGCCCGGCCAGATCACCGACAATATAGATATGCGCTTGCGCGGTCTGCTGCTGAGCGTTGACGCGCGCCCACCCCCGATCGTCGGCAACCAACCCCGCACCCTGCAGATTGAGCCCGGCGTAGTTCGGCTCACGCCCCAGTGCATAGAGGAGGACATCGGCCTCCAGTCGCAGGCCGGAACGGGTGAGCAGGGCCACGCGTTCGTCCTCCCGGGAGATCGACTCGAGCGGAGACTGCATGTGCAGCGCGACACCCATATCCAGGAGTTCGGCCTCGATAATCTGCTGAATATCCTCGTCGAGATACGCCAACAGGTGCGGGTGCGAGTCCACCAGTTGCACCTGCACCCCCAGCGGCGCGAACAGCGTGGCGAACTCGCAGGCAATGACCCCGCCGCCGACCACCAGTAACTGTTGCGGCAGGCGCCGCAGTTTGAGAATGGAAGAGGAATCCAATACCCGCTGTTTATCGAACGGAACATCGGGGGGCCGTCGCGGACGCGACCCCGTGGCAAGCACAATCACCCCCGCCCGAAGTTGCTGTTGGCTGCCGTCGGGACGCTTCACAGCCAGCGTGTGCGGATCGATAAAGGCCGCTTCGCCGGGCAGCAGTGTCACGCCGGCGGCCATCAGCTGCTTAAGCAGCAGGGCCTCCTGCTTATCGATGACCGCCTGCTTGCGCAGCCCCGCTTCGCCGAGAAACCCGCTGTCCACCCCGGCGCGGGCTGCCGCCGCCTGGCGCATACCCCGCGTGGCGAAGCGCGACGCCAGATAGGCCGCCTCGCGCAACGCCTTGCTGGGAATGGTCCCGGTCTGCAGGCTGACGCCGCCGAGGTAAGGTTTGCGCTCAATAAGGCCGACGCGTTTCCCCAGGCCGGCGGCCTGCAGCGCCGCACTCTGGCCTCCCGGACCCGAGCCGACAACCAACAGATCATAGTCAAATTTTTGCATGCCGCTACGCGCCGAATTAAGGATCGCCATGCGCGTCCAGTGATCACCGTCGCTGTAAGCTTGATCGACCCGCGCCTGACAGTCAACGTAAGATTGGACATCGGACAATAGCGCCGCGCATCTACACAACACACCCGGTTTACTGCTAATCTTGACGACTATGAACCCATCCACCGCTTTTCCCCGTCAGGGAGACAAACAGAACTCGGCATTTTTCGAGGATTACCTGCAGCGCCTGCTACAAGAGCGCGACCAGACCGGGTTGACCGGCATGATCGACGAAATCGATGCCATCATGATCACCGTCGACCCCGGCCACTCGATCCGCTACATCGGCGAGCTGGCGCTGATGACGCCCTACCACTATCTGGTCACGCTGGAGAGTGAACACCACTGGACCCATGTCCTGCGCGTGGACACGGATGCGCCGGACTTCCTGGTGCGTGAAGTCAAGGACGCGAATATCCGTGGCATCTTCCGCAGCCTCAACGAGGTCTACCCGATAGGCGCGTGCAAGCCCAACAGCCGCTACATGGGTGAAATTCTGCGCGTCGACAATCTGCACAGCGTGGTGGAGTGCCAGCAGGCGCGCGGCTTTCGCTTTTTCTCCCAGGAGCAGATCCGTAAACTGGAGCTGCCCGGCAATCTCGCCGTGAGCAAACCCTCGCCCTACACACACAACATCGTCGCCTACATCGAGCGTGCGCACGCCGACCCGCGCGTTTACGCCCTGGGTCTGAGTGAAATACGGCCCGATATTCAGTCCGTCTACCAGGCCGCCAAGGATCTCCAGCGCACCCTGCGCATTGACGATCTGATTCTGCCCATCGATCACTTGGCGACGCGCGTATACTGCCAGAACCGCGAAGTCGCCATCCTCGAGTGGCTGTCCCTGTCGAGCTACTACTACTGGGGTTCTTACGACATCAAGGATCAGAACTCCTCGACCAACGTCACCAAGAATGTCCACCAGCGCGACGAGACGCGCAGCCCAGCCAAGGTGTTCACCGCCAACAACACCCCCTATTTCGTCAATCATCTGGAGCAACTGCCCTCGCCCACCGAGACGTTCGTGCGCAACTACGGGCCGCGGCTACACCATATCGCCCTGGCGGTTCGTGACGGAGAAACCGACGGACGGGAAAATATCGACCACGTGGTCAGTCAGATCGCCGCGCAGGGCCGCGATTTTCTGCTCGATGTGATCGGATCGAAAGAACAGGGCCTGAAACAGATTTTCTCCAGTGCCTCCGAGCACTCCTCGCTGATTATCGAGTACGTGCAGCGCTTCGGTGAGTTCGACGGTTTCTTCGCCAAGGAAAATGTGGCGCAACTGACCCACGCCGCGGGCCAGGAGGAAGAGTTACTGGAACTACAGGCACAATCTCAGGTCGACTGACCTAGCGAACCTGCCCTTTTTAATCCGCGGAACACTGTTATGGCGCTGTTTCCCAAACGTTACCACCCGCCCGGCACCCCACCGGGCACCCTGCTCTCCGGCACCGACGGCGATCAGCCCGAGGCGCAGATTACCCTGATCGATTACACCGCGGCGGAACTCAGCATCGAACCCGGAGTAGATGCCGCGCGCTGCAAAGCGGCCATCGGTCAGCAGAGCGTCACCTGGGTGCGGGTCCAGGGCCGGCCGACCGCGCAGTTCATGAGCGACCTTGGCCAAGCGCTGGAGTTGCACCCGCTGGCCCTGGAGGACGTGCTAAATGGTGGGCAACGCCCGAAGCATGAGCCGTATGAGGGACAGTTGTTTGTTGTCATGCACCTGCCGGTCGTCGACCAGGGGCGCATTTCGCTGCACCAGATCAGTATCTTTCTGCACGAGCGCTATCTGGTGACCTTCAGCCCGTGTGAAGACGAGGCCTTCGAGTCGATACTCAAGCGTCTCCAGGTCGCCGGCACAAAGGTGCGCCAGCAAGGTATCGACTACCTGTTCTATTCAGTCATCGATCTGATCATCGACCAGGCCTTTCCGGTACTGGAACATTTGGGCGTGCGCATCGAGCTGCTCGAGGAATCGGTCGTGTCATCGCCGGATAGAGACGCGCTCAATCAAATCCACGAAGTGAAACGCAACATGATTTTTCTGCGCCGCAGTCTGTGGCCGCAACGCGAAGTCGTCAGCCGGCTCCTGCGCGACGGCGAGGAGTGGATCACCGAACACACCCGCCTCTACCTGCGCGACTGCTACGACCACACCGTGCAGATCATGGACCTGGTGGAATCCTACCGTGACATGAGCGCCAGCCTGCTCGATATTTACATGTCCAGCGCCAGCATGCGGCTCAACGACGTGATGCGCGTACTGACGCTAATCGCGACCATCTTCATGCCGCTGACTTTCATCACCGGCATCTACGGTATGAATTTCGGCAATAACGAGCACAGCCCCTGGGCGATGCCCGAACTGAAATGGTATTTCGGCTACCCGCTGGTATGGCTGCTGATTCTCATCGTGGTGAGCGTCATGTTGGTGTGGTTTCGCCGCAAGCGCTGGATATGATAGCCGCGCGGACGCTCGGACCGCCGCATGATAAGGCATAGTCGGTTTCAGAACGCAGTAAGAAAATTAACGCCGTTAGCCCCGAGCGCATCGCCCTGTCGCATTGCCCGCCGGACGTCCGCCTCTGCGTAACCGTCGCCGTAAATTCGCGCCAGCCGATTGCGGTGAAAGCTCACCCATTGCTCGCGCAGACCGATTTCCTGTGTACAAGGCGTCTCGGCGTACAACTCGCGGTGCAGCGCCGGCAGACGATACCAGGGCTCGATCGGTCGCGCGTGATGAGCGTTATGATAGCTGAAATTCAGTACCATCAAATTCAGCCACGGCCAGCGCGAAGAGAGAAAGTTGGAATAAGTATGGTGTTCCTCGTAATCCCGATCGCCCTTGTGCGGGAATAGCGCCGCGGGATCCTCGAGGTTGAACAGAATATCATAGCTGTGCTGATAGCTGTCCATGAAACGCAGCACCGTTAACAGCAGTAAATAGGCGAGAGCATAACCGGCCAGCGCCCGTGGACTCCACCACCACAAGGCCGCAAACAGGGCGCCTCGCACTAGCACTACGCGCAGCAGGTAGCCACGCTGGTCACGCTTCGAGCGATATACAAACGGCGCCCCCAGCAGCATGGCGTGCATTAACAATTCGACGGCCGGTACGTATGCCCACTCCAGCGCAACAACACCGCGCGCCAGCCACGGATGGCGCCGCAGCGCAGCGCGGTAGTCGAAAATCAGCGGATCTGCGTTGTCGACGTGGTGGCGCATGTGCTTGTAACGCAGATCTTCGTAGCGACCGTAACAGGCACCGGTGATCCAGTTGAGCGCCCTGCCCAGACGGGCATTGTGCTCCACCTGCCGAAACAGACTGTTGTGCGCGCAATCGTGGATCAGGTAGGCGGCGATGACCATGCCGTGTGCGCAGGCCAGCGAGCCGGCCAGGTTCAGCGCCCAATGCGCCTGGCTCATCAGCCACCAGCCGCCGAAGTAACTCAGCGCGATGTAACTCAGCGCCACTATGTCGTACCAGAGGCCCGAGGGGTCTTTCAGATAGCGACGTGCGAGCGACATAGCATCATCCTCGCCCGGCCTGGATCGCCGCCGTCGGGCGGGAGTACCTTGCGAAGTGAGCCGCTTCGGTCGTCGCGATCCAGCGATTAAGTGTCCACAGGTCGGCCACTGGCGCGCCCGTAAAGGGCAGCGTGTGTAAATAGCCGTCCGGGCCGAACTCCGGCGTCATGGTAGTGTGGGTGTAGCCGCGTTGGTGTTGTGCTGCCCAAACCGCTTCCCAGCAACGCTGGTGGGAAACAAGTGCCTCGGCATACTCGGGAGCTCCGGGGTGCGGCACTTGCGGACCCTGGTCGTAGCCGACGCGGCCATGGATATGGTGCGCTTGTTGCGCCACGCGCAGGATAGCCTCCCATTCGCTGTCCATGAGTCTTTCGCAGACCACTGTCCAATGGCTGAAATCACAGGTCACTTTAAGTTCCGGCAATCGGTCAAGGATTTTCACCGTGTTCCAGGGTGTAAAGAAACTGCGACCACGGTGCGTCTCGAAACTGCAGATAACCCCAAGGCGTGCAGAGATCTCCTGTGCCTCGGCAAAAAAACGCACACTGCGCTCGATGTCCCAGGCGTCGCAACCGCCCAAGACATTGGCGAAGCGTGCACCGACGTCCCGAGCGCGATACAACTGTGACTCGAGATCCTGAAGGTGTTCGCTAACCCCGGCGTGCCGGTTCGGCACATAGCTGCCCGCTGTACAGATCTCCTGAATCCACATCAGACCGTGCGCGTCGAGCAACCCGCCAAAGCGCTCGAGCTCTACGCTGCCCGCCGGAAGCGGCGCCTCTATGCCTGCAAAACCGGCCGCCAGCGCAGCGTGCACCGCCTCATCGAGCGAGCCGGTGTGGCCCCACAGGGTCTTGCACAGCAGCAGTTCCATGAATATCACGCCCCAACGCGACCGCCGCGGTCAGGCACTCTACGCTTAGCCACAGCAACGAACATGCCAGTCTCTTTTTACGGAGTTAATCGCATGTTTTCTCCCACATAGTTAATTTCAGAAGAGATTGCCGCACGACGCGCCGGCCCATTGTGGTGCATCTTTGCACCGCACGTGGGCCATACTTGCGAAGCCGGGAGTGAGTGTCGCTGCACAAGCAGACCGGCGGCCATGGCGCGACCCACGACTACCCGGGGGTGTAGCGCCGGATATGAAAATCCTACGCCTCGCGAACCGGTCGCGTGCTGTTAGTCCAACTTGCCATGGGCCCGGCGCTGTTCTTCCCCTTCGTGGGTCAGCAGCGCTTCGAGCAAAACGAAAACCCAGATTCCGCTAGACAAGGTGAGCACCTTGTCGCAGCACGGATCCGCGCCACGGGCTTTACCCCGCTATAGCGTCTCGCACGCGCTCCAACCGGCTGCGCACCTCCGCACCCAGGGTTTTCAGTTCCGGACGCTCGACCAGCCCCAGTACGGCGGCCGGATCCATGAAACCGACCACCACCGAGCCGTCTTGCGCTTCCCGCACGACCACATTGCAGGGCAGCAGCAGGCCGATATCGGGTTCCGCCTCCAGTGCCTGGTGGGCGAGCTTCGGGTTGCAGGCACCGAGAATTTTGTAGGGGCGCTGATCGATATCCAGCTTTTTCTTCAGCGTCGCCTTGACGTCGATCTCGGTCAGAACACCGAAGCCTTCCTCCTGCAACGCGGCGGTGACGCGTTCTACCGCAGTGTCAAAATCATCGCTTACTTTCGCCGTGAATCCATACATACTTGCCGCTCCTTTAGCTCACAGTTAATACGTCGGGAGAACGCTCCGTAGCGGCGCTATCCCGGGATTTGAGTCTATCACGATCTCGCCTTTTCATATTCTGAGCACATCGACCGCCACTTCCAGTTCGTGCTGACTACCACCGCCGAAAAGCACCCCTTTAAGCGGGGCGGTATCGGCGTAGTCGCGGCCCCAGGCGGCGGTGATGTGCCGGTCGGCGGGTAGCTGATCGTTGGTAGGATCGAAATCCACCCAGCCCTGATAGGGCACGTAGACGCTGAACCAGGCGTGCGAAGCATCGCAGCCGGTCAAGCGCTCCTGCCCCTGCGGGGGGATGGTTTCCAGGTACCCGCTGACATAACGGGCCGCCAGTCCCCGCATGCGCAGGCAGGCGATGGCCAGGTGGGCAAAATCCTGACAGACGCCCTTGCGGTGGGCCAGTACCTCTTCCAGGGGTGTGGCGATTTCGCTGAAGTCGGGGTCGTAGGTGAAATCACGATGGATGCGTCGCATCAGGTCTTCCACCGCGCTCAGCAGCGCCCGACCCTCGACGAAGCACTCGGCGCCGTAGTCGCCCGCCGCGCCGCTGAACTCGACGAACTCGGATTCCAGCGCGAACTGCCGCGCGGCCAATGCCTGCACATCAGCGCTGTCGCCCTGCAGGTAGTCGCGCACCTGTTCCCAGGGCATGGGGAACGCGCCGTGCAACAGCGCGCCCGGCGGCGACACGTCGACTTCGCTGCGCGCGGTGACAGTCAAGGCGCTGTGCGCCTGCTGAATGGAAAAAAAGTCCAGGTTGTTGCCGTAAATGTCCTGCCACTCGTGACACACCGCGGGCGGCGGATCAATGATCAAGTGGCTGTTGTTGCAGGTCTGCTGCGGGGTCGGACGCGGGCGCAGGCGACCGATGTTGTGGCAGGTCGAAACGGGCACATCGTAGGTATAGCGTGTGGTATGCGTGATCTGGTAGCGCATGCTCAGCCTCTCGCCCGCGAGCGGACCAACTGTTGGGGTGTTTCGGCGGCGCGGAAATAGGCCGCGGTCAGGGCCTCGGACAGCGCCGGGAGACGGTCGCCCAGCGCATTCAGGAAGGGCTCCAGCACCTCGCGACGCCCGCTCTCGGGCGACACCTCGGCAAGGCGCCCGACGTCGGCCAGGCGTACCAGGGTAGCCGCCTCCAGCGTCAGGCGTACCAGTTCGCTGCGGATACCCTTGTCCTGTTCGCGCGGCAAGGCGCCGACGCGCTTCTCCAGGCGGCTCAATTGATACGCCAGCGAGCGCGGATTGCGTTCATCGGAAACGATCAGCTCCAACAGGTTGTCGGCGCGCGCACCTTGACGATAGCGACGGCGGTAGCTCATCAGGCTGTCGAGCGCCGAGAGCATCGATTCCAGCAGCGTCTCTTCCTCGCCGCGCGCCGCCGGCGGTGTCAGGAGCGCACGCAACAAACGGGTGGTGAGTATCGCCCGTTCGATACGCCGCCCCATATCCAGAAACAGCCAGCCACGACCGCGCGTCATGTTTTCCTGGATCAGCCCGGAGAACGCCGAGAACGCTTGCACCAGGTTATCCATTTCGTCGAGGGCATCGAGCAACTGCGCCGCCTCGAGGCGCTGCAGCGAGCGCAACTGTTCGCCGAGTTCGGTAATCACCCGCCAGGTGTCGCCGGAGAGCCGGTCGCGCACCGAGCGTGCCGATGACAACAGCGCGTTGAGTGTCTGCGCCAGCGCGCCGGGGCGGTCGTCCTCGCTGATCAAACGCAGCAGTTGGTGCTCGCGCGCCTGCGCGGCGGCCCCGCTGGGCACCACTGTCAGCGGCGGCGCCAATTGATCGAGCGCCTGCAGCAGGCATTCAAGACAGGTCGCGTTTTCGTCCTCGCCGGTCATCAGAAACCGCAGGGCGAGGCGCAGGAGGCGACTGGTGAACTCGGCCCTTTCGGCATAACGCCCCACCCAGTAGAGGTTATCGGCGACCCTTCCGGGCAGCTCGTCGCTGCTGTTGAACACATGGCGCGCCTGGCGGCTTTCCAGCCACAGACTGCTGTGTCTCTCCGGTTCGGTGGCGAGCACCCAGGTGTCCTTGCTGACGCCCCCCGACTGGGTGGTTACGCTGTGCTGATCCTCGGCGGCCGAGACCCGCGTCAGGCCGCCCGGCATCGCGTGGTACTGGTGTTCGTCGGCGACCAGAAAACTGCGCATCACCGCCGCGCGCGGCGCGACACCGCGCTCGGCCAAGACCGGGGCGCTGGACATCGCCTGCGCCTCCTGGCCCACATACAGGTGCGGTCGGGCACGGATGCAGCGCTCCAGCTCAGCGCGCTGCAGCGCACCCAGATCGCCGCCGAACTGCATGCGCAAACCGCCGCCGCGGTACACCGGTTTGATCACCAGGCGTTCGAGGTTGGCCAGTACATGGCTCAGCCCGCGCTTTTCGCCACACCACCAGGTCGGCACCGAAGCCAGACGCAAATCCTCGCCCAGCAGGTGACGTGAAAGGCGTGGCAGAAACGGCAGCAGGGCCGGCGATTCGAGCCAGCCGCTGCCTAGCGCATTGGCGACAGCCACGCGCCCGCAGCGCACCGCATTGACCAGTCCCGGCACGCCCAGGCACGAGTCTTCGCGCAGTTCCACCGGATCGCAGTAATTGTCGTCCATGCGTCTCAGGATCACATCGACGGGCCGCAAGCCCTCGAGCGTGCCGAGCCAGACGCGCCCGTCGCGCACCAGCAGATCGCCGCCCTGGACCAGCGTATAACCCAGATAACTGGCCAGATAGGCGTGTTCGAAATAGGCTTCGTTGGCCGGCCCCGGGGTCAGCAGGACAATGTTGGCCTCTTCCTCCGGGCGCGGCGAAAGGTGGTTGAGAGCGGCACGCACGGCGCGGAAATAATTCGCCAAGCGGTGCACGTGGGAATCGCGAAACAGGCTCGGCAACACCCGCGATACGACCATGCGGTTTTCCAGAGCATAACCGGCGCCCGATGGCGCCTGGGCGCGATCGCCGAGTACTTTCAGCCGACCGTCGGCGCCGCGTACCAGGTCGGCGGCGTAGAACAGCAGTTCGCGTCCGGTGGCTTGCGGCAAACCCGCACAGGGGCGCAAAAAGCCTGGATGACCATAGACCAGCTCCGGCGGCAACAGCCCCTGGTTCAGTAACTGACGTGGGCCGTAGACATCTTTCAGCACCAGGTTGAGCAACTCCGCGCGCTGCATCAACCCGGCCTCGATAACCTGCCACTCCTCGCTGCCGATCAGCAGCGGGATAAGATCCAGCTCCCAGGGCCGGCCCATGCCGCGAGGATCGCCGTAGATGTTGAAGGTGACGTCGTTGTCGCGGATCTGGCGCCAGGCGTCGTCGCGGCACCGCTGCAGCTCGGCGGCGCCGAGCGCGTTCAGCGCCGTGGCCAGGTGCGACCAATGGCCGCGCACTTGCCCCGGCGCGGCGCACATTTCGTCATACCGGCCGGGCGCCCCCGTGTAGCCGGCAAACAAGCCCCCCATGGGGGAAAAAAGGCCTGTTGTCATTGGACCGGACACGCTCGGTCACCGGGGTCATGGGTCATCATCCGCCCACTGTAAATTCCCCCGCGCGACGACTCAAGCGCTTCCCGGTACCGAGCCTGCCTGCCAGCGCAGATCGAGCGTATAGGGGTACTCCGCGCTGAGCGTTTCGGCCGGCGCCTGGAGAATCCCCGGGGTATGGCCGTGCGCCCAGAAACGCGCGATACGGCGGGCTTCGGCTTCGTTGGCATTGACCGGGAAGGTGTCGTAATTACGCCCGCCGGGGTGGGTCACATGGTAGGTACAACCGCCGAGGGAAGTGCTGTTCCAGGTGTCAAGAATATCGAACACCAGCGGCGCCTGGACACCGATCCCCGGGTGCAGGCCGGAGGGCGGCTGCCAGGCCTTGTAGCGCACCCCGGCGACGAACTCGCCGCGCCGGCCGGTAGGTCGCAGCGGAACGCGCCGGCCGTTGCAGGTCACGACGTGACGCTCGCCGGTCATACCGCTGACCCGCACCTGCAGGCGCTCCACCGCAGAGTCGACGTAGCGCGCCGTGCCCAGCGAGCCGACCTCTTCGCCGAGCACGTGCCAGGGCTCGATGGCCGTGCGCAGTTCCAGTTCGATGTCCTGCTGCACGGTGCGCCCGCAATGCGGGAAGCGGAATTCCACGAACGGCGCAAGCCATTCGCTGTGCAGGGCAAACCCGGCCTGCTGCAGATCAGCGATGACTTCGTGGCAATCCTGCTCGACAAAGTGCGGCAGCATGAAACGGTCGTGCAACTGTGTGCCCCAGCGTATCAGCTTGCGCCGGTACGGTTGCTTCCAGAACCAGGCGATCAGCGCGCGCAACAGCAGCATCTGCACCAGGCTCATCTGCGCGTGCGGCGGCATCTCGAAGGCACGGAACTCCACCAGGCCGAGCCGGCCGGTGACCGAGTCGGGCGAGTACAGTTTGTCGATACAGAATTCCGCCCGATGGGTGTTGCCCGTCACATCGATCAGCAGATTGCGCAACAGGCGATCGACCAACCAGGGTGCGGGCGTCTCGCCCTCGGGCATCTGCTGGAAGGCGATTTCCAGCTCGTACAGACTGTCATCGCGCGCCTCGTCGACCCGCGGCGCCTGACTGGTCGGGCCGACGAACAGACCGGAAAACAGATACGACAGGCCCGGGTGATTCTGCCAGTAGTTGACCAGGCTGCGCAGCAGGTCGGGCCGGCGCAGTATCGGACTGTCAGCCGGCGTGGCGCCGCCGATGGTCACATGGTTACCGCCGCCGGTGCCGGTGTGGCGACCGTCGAGCATGAACTTCTCGCTGCCCAAGCGGGCCAGTCGCGCCTCTTCATAGAGCGCCAGCGTGTTGTGCTGCAACGCCTCCCAACTGGCCGCCGGGTGGATGTTGACTTCGATAACCCCCGGGTCCGGGGTCACCGCCAGACGCTGCAAACGAGGATCCCGCGGCGGCTCGTAGCCTTCCATGATCACCGGCATCTGCAACTCGGCGGCGCTCGCCTCTATACAACTGAGCAGATCGAGATAGTGCTCCAGGTGCGTCAGCGGCGGCAGAAAAACATACAGGCGGCCGTCTCTGGCTTCCACGCACAGCGCCGAGTATACCGGTTCATTGCCCTGTTGCTCGCCCGCCTCCTCGTCTTTGTCCGCCGCTTTCTGCGCGCCGTTAGCCGGGCTGACAGGCGCGGGTACAAACTCGCGGTAACGCCGTGCCACTTCATCGCCGCTATCGCCCAGCGCCTGGCGCGGCTCGAAACTGCAGCGCGGCGGCTCCTGCTCACGCTGTTCAGGCGCGACCCAGAGCAGCGACTCCAACGGCAGCCGGTAACCCATGGGCGAATCGCCGGGTAACAGGAACATCGACCCGGTGCGGAACTTCCAGGGCGCGCTCTGCCAACCCTCGCGCTCGCGCGTGCGCTGCCACTTCAACGGCAAGGCGTAACCGGTCACCTTGTCCAGCCCGCGCTGAAATACGCGGCGCAGGCGCGCGCGCTCCAGCGGGTCTTCGAGCCGGTTGTCCATAACGTCGAGGTTGTCGGGCAGCGCGCCCTCTTTCCACAGATAATAGTGAACATCTTCGAAACCCGCCTGCACCGCGCTCGGCGCGACACCGAGATAGCGGCACAGGGTCTCCAGGAAGCGCCGCGCCGCGGCCTCGTCATAGGCGTAGTCGCGACTTTCCTGCGCCAGCCAGCGCGGGTCCTGCCACAGCGGCGCGCCGTCGCTGCGCCAGAAACAGCTCAGCGCCCAGCGCGGCAGCATTTCACCCGGGTACCATTTACCCTGGCCATAGTGCAGTGCCGCGCCGGCGGCAAATCTTTGCTGCAGGCGCTGCAGCAGTTGCGCGGCCAACTCGCGCTTTTTTTCCCCCAGCGCCGCGGTGTTCCACTGCGCCCCCTCCATATCATCAATAGAGACAAAAGTGGGCTCACCGCCCATCGTGAGCCGCACATCCCCCTGCTGCATCTCGGCGTCAACGCGCTGCCCCAGAGCGACAATCTCCTCCCACTGGCTGTCACTGTAAGGCCGGGTAACACGCGGATCCTCGTAAATGCGACGCACCTGGTTATGGAAAGTGAAGGTCACTTCGGCTTCGTCGCTGGCGCCGGTCACGGGTGCCGCGCTCAGCGGATCGGGCGTGCAGGCCAGCGGGATGTGCCCTTCGCCGGCGAACAGGCCCGAGGTGGGATCCAGACCGATCCAACCGGCGCCGGGTGCATACACTTCGGCCCAGGCGTGCAGATCGGTAAAATCGCGTTCCGGCCCGGAGGGACCGTCCAGCGATTTCTGATCGGCGGTCAGCTGAATCAGGTAGCCGGAGACAAATCGCGCGGCCAGCCCGAGGTGGCGCAGGATCTGCACCAGCAGCCAGCCGGTGTCGCGGCACGAGCCGTTGCCCCTGGCGAGCGTCTCCTCGCAGGTCTGCACCCCCGGCTCCATGCGCACGTTGTAGCTGATGTCGCGCTGCAGGCGCTGGTTGAGTTCGACCAGAAAGTCGATGGTCGGGCGCGGCGCGCGCGAGACCTCGCCCAGCCATGCCTGCAGAAGCGGGCCGTCTTCGCGTATCTCGCGATACGGCGCCAGCTCGCGCGCCAGTTGGGGTTGGTAACCGAAGGGAAATTCCCCCGCCGGCTCCTCAAGGAAAAAATCGAACGGGTTGAACACCACCATATCGGCGATCAGGTCCACTTCGATACTCAGCAGATCGGTCTTTTCCGGGAACACCAGGCGCGCCTGGAAATTGCCGAACGGATCCTGCTGCCAGTTGATGAAGTGCTTCTCGGGCAACACCGTCAACGAATAGGCGTGCACCGGCGTGCGGCTGTGCACCGCCGGACGCAGACGAATGATATGTGGCGACAGACTGACGCGGCGGTCGAAACGGTATTCAGTCTGGTGATTGATCGCGACCCGTATTGCCATGTCCTACCTCTGTAGCGAAGCCAGCGTATCAGCATACACGCTTTTAACCGTTGCATTGGAACAATTCCCGCTCCGGCGCACGGGCCGCCGCGCGCACCCCTGTTATTCCTGCGGGAACTGACATAACATAAACCGATTGTGGGAAAGGCCTCATACACCAGCCGCCGGATTATCGACAGTTTCGACTTCAAAGCGGGACGCGTGCTGGCGCGCAAATATGAAGTGATCAAGCCGCTCGGGGCCGGTTGGGAAGGCGAAGTCTTTCTGGTGCGCGAGCACGCCACCGACATCGAACGCGCGGTCAAACTGTTCTACCCGCACCGTAATCCCAATGACCGCACGGCCAATTTCAACGCCCGCAAATTGCATAAGCTGCGCCATTGCTCCATCGCCATCCAGTACCACACGCGCGAGAACATCACCTTCCGCGGCGTGCCGATTACGCTGCTGGTTTCGGAGTTCGTCGAGGGCGAATTGCTGTCTCATTTTCTCAAACGCCAGCCGGGCCGGCGCCTGACGCCCTTTCAGGGCTTGCACCTGTTGCACGCCTTGACCACCGGCATCGAGTGCATTCACCAGATGAAGGAATACCACGGCGACCTGCACACCGAGAACATCATCGTACGTCGCTACGGTCTGGGCTTCGATCTGAAACTGCTGGATTTCTATCACTGGGGCGCGCCACGCCCGGAGAACATCCACGAAGATGTCATCGATCTGGTGAGGCTGCTCTACGAAGCACTCGGTGGTCTGAAACACTACAAAAACCAGCCGCCCGAAATCAAAGCCATCTGCCGGGGTCTGAAACGCACCTTGATACTGAAAAATTTCAAAACCGCGGGACAACTGCGCCAATATCTGGAAAACATTGCGTGGCAATAACACTGGAAAAACCCAAGCTCTACCTGGGCGCGGACTGCGAAGGCATCGAGAGCTACCGGCTTGACGGCGCCAGCCTCTGCGCATACACCCACCGGGCGCCCGACAAGCTCTCGGATAACGAGGATTCTCTGGGGCTGCTGCCGCGCGCCGACGGCAGCCTGGTGCTGGTGGTGGCCGACGGTCTGGGCGGCCTGCCCGCCGGTGATCAGGCATCGGCCACCGCGGTGCGCCAGCTCAGCCGTCGGGTGAGCGCCGTGGGCGACGACCCGCCGGCCCTGCGCGAGGCGATTCTCGATGCCATCGAGCAGGCCAACCGCGCGGTGCTCGCGCAGGGGCTGGGCTCGGGCACCACCTTCGCCGCGGTTGAGATCGACCGCGCCGCGGTACGCCCCTATCACGTCGGCGACTCGGAGATTCTGATCACCGGACAGCGCGGTCGAATCCGCTACCAGAGCATCTCCCACTCGCCGGTCGGCTACGCCGTGGAGGCCGGGCTGGTCGAAGTGGACGATGCCATTTATCACGAGGAACGCCACCTGGTGTCCAACATTATCGGTTGCAACGACATGCGCGTGGAAATCGGGCCGCGGGTCGAGCTGGCGCCGCGCGACACCCTGGTGCTCGCCAGCGACGGGCTGTTCGACAATATCCCTATCGACGAAATCGTCAACATAATCCGCATCGGCCCCTTGGCCCAGGCCGCGCAGAACCTGCTTGAGGTCTGTCAGGCGCGTATGGAGCAATCCTCAGACGTGCGCCCACACAAACCCGACGATCTGAGTTTTATTCTTTATCGGCCGGGCTGAGCCCGAGGGCCGATCTTTACTTTTTTCGATCGTCACGATCAATATTTTTCGCTTTAATCTGTACCGCGCAATCCCTATATGTCTGCTCAGACCCACCACTCCGGCGGACACCATGAGTAGTCAGGTATGGCAAAAGCGATCGCAACAGACAACCCAGGCCGCAGCGCCGGCAAACACCGTGTCGTGGACGACAGTGTCGGTGCTCCGAGTGACGAGAATTGGGGGGACGGCGACGATTACGATGAACACTGGCTGAACAGCGCCGGGCGGGAAAAGGACAGTTCGCGGGTGCGGCGCCAGATGCGCGCACGGCGCGAACTGGAACGCCGGCGCGAAGAAAAATACTTGCGCCAACTGGTCGCCGACTGGTTGTTCGAAGACTGACGCGCCGCCTTGGCGGCGCCCGCTCGGCCCGGTTTCAGGCGCTCGATGACGGGCGCGGGGCGAGCCACGGCAGGATTTTGTCGATGATCTTACCGTGACTGCTCTGCAGCCGGTAGACGGCGCAGGCCATGCGCTCGATCGCCGGCGCGCCTTCAACGCGGTGCAGGTGCCCTGCGCGCAGTTGCTCCCGCACCATGGCCTCGGCCAGGTACGCTGAGCCGCCGCGCGCCAGCAGCAGGGCTTTGGCCATCCGCCCCAGTCCCACGCGTGCACGCGGCCTAGGCATCTCCGCGAACTGCTGCGCGTGGCTGATGGCAAACGATGTCCCCCAGTCCACCATCACGTAGTCGCCGCTGAGGGCTTCCTCGACCGACAGACCCGGGCTTGAGGACACCATGATCAGTGACACCGGCAGGGCTTCGACCACTTTCAGCTGCGCTGCGCGTGGTGCGTCGAACAGGAAAGCCAGATCGAGACTGCCGGCCAGCAGATTGCGTAGCAGCGTCTCGGTGTCGTGCGCCTCGGCGCTCAATCCGACTTCGGGGCAGTCACTGTAGACGCGCTGCGCCCAGTCCTGCAGGGCGATATCCCACAAGCTCGGCACGGCGGCTACCGAGAGCAGCGCCGATCCGTTTTCACCCATGGCCATTTCCTGGCGTACCCGACCCCACGAGGTGGTGATGTTTTCCGCATGCGGTAACAGTTTTTCTCCGGCTGCGGTCAGTTGGATGTTGTTGCGCTCGCGGGTGAACAGCGACACGCCCAGTTCCTCCTCCAGCAGGCGGATACGCGCACTGACCGCCGACTGGCTGAGATGCAGATTGTGCGCCGCCTGGCCGAAATGCCGGGTGCGATAGATTTCCAGAAAGGTCTTCAGTAGTTGGGTGTCCAAGGGTCACTCCGCGGGCGGATCAAAGCCACGGCTCAGATACACGCGCCGCGCGTCCGCCGCCAGAGCGCCGAGGCGCGCCGCCTCGGCGTAAAACGCCGGGAAATCATTGTTCAGGCGCGTCAGCATGGCGCGAAAACCCGCCACGTAGCCGTGGTAAGCGGCAATCGAACCGAGGCGCGCATTGTTCAGCCGATCGTTGAACCAGGCGTCGTAGCCCGGATCCTGCTGCCATTTCCGACGCAGCGCCTGGTAGCGCTCCCGGGCCTGTTCGAGGGAGCGCTGTTTATGCGCGCGCATAACCGGCACCGGTAAGTGACGTTCGTAGAGGGCGTGCAGCCGTTCGCGGGTCGCGGCTACCAGCTGCACCACCTGTTGACGACGCTGCCCGAGGCGGCGGTAATCGGCCAGCGCCGGTGCATCGCCCTGGCGCTGCAGCCAGAGCTCCACACCGGCCTGCTCCACGGCGGTGGCGAAAGACTCGTTAAAGGTGGTATCGCCTTTGATATACAGCTGGCGGTGCGCCAGTTCGTGAAACAACAGCCCGGCCAGGCGCGGGCGCGGCCAGTCGATGACCGTGTTCAGCACCGGATCGTTGAACCAGCCCAGGGTCGAGTAAGCCGGTACGGCCGCCACATAGACATCGTAACCCTGGTCGCGCAATGCCCCGGCATCGGTCTGGAGCATATCGCGGTCGAAATAACCCCGGTAGTCGGCACAACCGGCCACCGGATAACACCAGCTCTTCAGCGTGGTGGAAAACTCCGGCGCCGCGTACAGCGCCAGTACCGCATAGCCGCGGCCGAGGTCGGCATAGGTCGTAAAGCTGTCGGCGCCGGGCAGGCCCAACTGATGGATGGCAAAGGCGCGTATTGCAGACACCTGCTCCAGTTGCCTGCGCAACGGCCGGGGACGGTCGTCGGCGGCGATCAACGCATCAATGGTGTGGCGGCGGCTCAGGATCTCCATCTGCCCGGCGACCGACTGGCGGTAGTAGGCCAGTTCGCTGCACCCGGCCATGCACAGCAACCCACCCAGGCCGCAGAGCAGCACGCCGCGCCGAGCACTAGCGAGGGGCATCCCCAACCTGCCGGTAGCGCCGTCTGCCGAGCCCTTGCCCCGGTCCATCGGCGCGCCCCCGCCGCGACCACCAGGGGCACGGAGGACCGGTAAGCGACACGGGGAAATGCACGGGCATGCGGTCAAGTCTGCACCGTGGGCGCACGACGCGTCAATCGCCGCTAGCCCGGCCCCCCATAGCAAAACCCCCGCTCAGTGGGGGGGGGTTTTGGCGAGCGCAGCGGCGACCGGGTTCAGCCGGCGAGCTTGTCCTTGATGGTCTGCACCACGACGTCGCTGGAAGTCGCGTTGACGTCGACGAGTTTGCCTTCTTTTCGGTAGTAGTCGACCAGCGGCGCGGTCTTCTCGTTATACACATCGAGACGGTTGGAAATAGCCTCCTCGGTTTCATCGTCGCGCTGCACCACCGCGGCCCCACACACGTCGCAGATACCCTCGACTTTGGTCGGTTTGCTCTTGACGTTATAAATGGCGCCGCAGCCGGTACAGGTGCGACGCGTGGTCAGACGGTCGAGAATAACATCGCGCGGCACGTCGAGATTGACGGCCATGTCGAGCTCAATGCCCAGGCGCGCGAGCAGCGCCTTGAGCGCTTCGGCCTGAGGGATGGTGCGCGGGAACCCGTCCAGCAGGAAGCCGTTTTTGCAGTCGGCCTCCTGGAGGCGCTCTTCCATGATGCCCATAATCAGGTCATCGGGCACCAGATCGCCGGCGTCCATGAAGGCCTTGGCCTGCTTGCCGAGATCGCTGCCGGCGGCCACCGCGCCACGGAGGATGTCGCCGGTGGAAATCTGTACCGAACCGTCCACCTCGGTGAGCAATTTAGCCACGGTGCCCTTACCGGCGCCGGGTGCGCCTAAAAGAATCAATTTCACGAAACCTACTCCTCTGATCAGTAACAAAAATTCCGGACCGCGCACGGGTTCGGACGGCGCCGGTCAAAGGCCGCTATTCTGCGGCACCCACCGCTTGCAATCAATTGTCTGTTCAAGCCGTTAAAAATAAAGTAAATTTGTCCTGCCCTAACCACTTCGTCCGTGACTCCAGCGAGCCCGGTAATGGAATCCGCCGCCCGAGCGCCCAAAATCACCGCCACCCAGATGCAAGCTTCCACCCATACCAAGCTGTTTTTCAGTCATTTACTCGCCGTGGCTCTGGTCTCGGGCAGTATCGGCACCTACTTCTATACCTCGGCCATCAATAACCTGAAAAACAGCCTGCAATCGCGCCTGCTGAACAGTGCGGCGATACTCAGCGAAGTGTTTTCGGCCGACAAACTGAGTCAACTACGCACGCCCGAGGACACCCGGGAGCCCGTCTATGCGTTACTCGTCGAGCGTCTGCGCAAACTGGCCGACAGCAACCCGGACATCGCCTTCATTTATATTATGCGCAAAGTCGGCAACCGGGCCGAGTTCGTACTCGATTCCGACGCGCAGGAACCGGCCTTGCCTGGAGAACTCTACCCGCACGGTCTGCCGGCGCTGATGGAAGGCTTTCGGCGCCCGTCGGTCGACGCGCAAATCACCACCGACAAATGGGGCAGTTTCCTCTCCGGTTACGCGCCGCTGCATGATGGCCGGGGCGAGTACCTTATCGGGCTGGACATGAAAGCCGATCAGGTGGCCGCCAAAATGCAGCAGTTAAAACAGGCCGGGGCGATCTCCCTGGCGGTGTCGCTGCTGCTGGTGGTAGTGTTTGCGAGCCTTCTCGCCCGGCACTTCAATTCACGGATCCACAAATTGGTAAAACGCTGCAGCGAAATTGCCCGCACGCAGCTGGAGCCGGTCGGCCAGCAGCGCCCCGGCGATGAGCTCGACCACCTGGGCCAGACCATTGAGGCCATGGCCGGACACCTCGAACTCAGCCGCGAACACAGCGAACAGGCGCACCGCGAACTGGAAGCCGGTCAACAGGAACTGGAGCTGCGGGTACAAAAGCGCACCGCCGAATTGCTCGCCGCCAACGACAAACTGCGCGAGGAAATCCGCGAACGCGAACGCATCGAGACGGTATTGCAGCAGACCGCCCGCACCGATTATCTGACCCAACTGCCCAACCGCCGCGCCATGATTCAGATCCTCGACAAGGAAGCGGCGCGCTATCAGCGCGCGACCCACCCTTTCTCACTGGTGCTGCTCGATATCGACCACTTCAAGCACATCAACGATTCGTTCGGCCACGACGGCGGCGACCAGATACTGGTCAGTATCGCCGAGCGCATGCGCGGCTGGATGCGCGAAACAGACGTACTGGCGCGCTGGGGCGGCGAGGAGTTCCTGATCCTGCTGAGCGACACCGATCTCGCCAGCGCCACCGAACAGGCCGAACGCCTGCGCGCCTCGATCGAAACAGCAACGTTCAGCATCCAGCACGGTGAAACACGCATCACCGCCAGCCTTGGCGTAGCCGGCTATTCCCAGGAGCTGGATATTGACAGTTGTATCAAGGATGCCGACGTCGCGCTCTACCAGGCCAAGTCCGGCGGTCGTAACCGCGTCGTCAGCCACCGCGAGCTGTAGTTTGGACTCGCTCACCCATTTATTTTTAGGTGCGGCCGTGGGCGAAGCCACCCTGGGGCGCAAAGTCGGCCACCGCGCCATGATGTGGGGGGCGATTTGCGGCACCATACCGGACCTCGACGTTCTGATACCGTTTGACGACGCCGTGCGCCACGCCACTTTCCATCGTTCGGTGCTGCACTCGTTGTTCGCGCTGGCGTTAATGGCGCCGCCGCTGGCCTGGCTGATCGCCAAGACGCATTCACCGTCGCGCGAACACTTCCGTACCTGGATCGTGCTGGTGTTCGCCGTTTTCGCCACCCACGTGCTGCTCGACAGCCTGACCGTATTCGGCACGCAGATTTTCTGGCCGTTCGGCAAAGCGCCGGTTACCTGGGGCACCATTTTCATTATCGACCCGCTGTTTACCCTGCCCTTACTGGTGGGCGTGCTGGGCACCTTGCTGAGTAAGCGTTCCAACCGCAAAGCCCGATATTGGAACACTCTTGGCTTGAGCGTCGCCGGCGCTTACCTTGTCTGGAGCATTGCCGTCAAACTGCAGGTCAACGATGTCGTGGGCAAGGAACTGGCCCGCCAGGCGATTACCTACGACCGCTTCCTGACCATGCCAACGCCGTTTAATACCCTGCTCTGGCGAATACTGGTGGTGGACGACGAGCAATACCGTATCGGCTATTACTCGGTGCTGGACCCACAACCGGCCATCCACTTTGAGGCCCGCCCGCGCAACACCGAGCTGCTGCACGGCTTGGAGAACCACTGGCCGGTGCGCCGCCTGCTCTGGTTCAGTAAGGGCTTTTTTACCGTCAGGCGCGAAGGTGCCAACATTGTCGTCATCGATCTGCGCGCCGGCCTGGAGCCGGATTTTGAATTTCGCTACAAAGTGGCAGAGGCCGGTAACCCGCAGGTGAAGCCGGTGCCCTCCCAGCGCCTGGAGTTCCAACGCAACTGGTCCAGGCTGCGCTGGCTATGGCAGCGCATATTCGCGCCCTCGTAGGCGTGCTTCAAGCCGCCCACAACGCCCTCGGCAGCCGCTCGGCCTGACTCCATTGCGCACCGCCCGCGCTCACCCTGGCGGCTCTTCCCAGATCAGCAGTTCGACCGACGCGTCCGCCCTCTGGCTGTGTTCCCAGCGCATTCCCATACTGCGCAACATGGGATACAACAGCACCGGTTCCAGCGGCAATCTGACTTTCAGGCTGTCACCCGAGGGCAGATCGGCCAACGCGTCCAGCACGCGCTCCAGGGGTTCCGGTGGCGGCAGACCGCTGACATCCAATAAGTGTTGCATCGGGCCGGGCACCGAAGGCAGGCTAGGGTGCAAGCCGGTGCATTGAAACGTTGTCTGCCCGTATCATGGGTGGGTTCCTCCTTCACTCTGCTATGCGTCGTTCGGCAGGATAGTAACAATCCTATCCCCCTGTACCTTGACTTATGTCATCCTCCGCTCAACGCCCCCCGTTGACTTATGTCTTACCGCTGGGACGGTTGATACTGGAGGGTTGATATTAGTCAAGGTGCGGCACCGCACGGCGACTTAGCGTGGTCCCTGTCGATGACTGCCGCCACCGCCATGCTCACCCGCGTCCTGCTGCTCATCCCGGTTCTGACTGGGCTCTTAATGCTCTCGGGCGTAACCCGCGCCGCGCCCGCAGCAACAACGCCACTGGCGCGGGTGCAGGAGCTGTTCCCGCGGGCGCAAAGTATCGGCGCTTTCAGTGGCGTGCCGCGCGCAGCGCCGGTACTGCGGGACGGGCGCAAACTGGGCTATATTTTCTTCACCGACGACGTCCTGCCGATACCCGCCTACTCGGGCAAACCGGTGAACTGCCTGGTCGGTTTCGATCTGCACGGAACACTTACCGGTGTGCGCATCGTCCGGCACCAGGAGCCGATTCTGGTGGTGGGCCTGACTGCGGCGGATCTGGCGCGGTTTACCGCTCAGTATCGCCACCTGCCGCTCGCCAACGAGATCCGTATCGACGGCCGACAACGACCCGGACGGTCGGTTATCGACGGGCTGAGCGGCGCCACCATCACCAGCATGGTGATTAATCAAACTGTCAGCAGCGGGGTCAAGAAGGTGGCCGCCGCGCGAGGCCTGCTGCACCCGACCAGCGGCGGAGCCTTCAGCTTCGAACCCCCCGAGCCGCTGTGGCGACAGCTCTGGCGCGCGCGTATCCCGTCCATCGCGGTGCTGGTCAGCGGCCTGGCGATACTGCTTGGCATCCTCTTGTTTCAGGACTGGCTGGCGCGCCGTCCTGCCCTGCTGCTGCTGGCGCGCACGCTGTTTTTGCTGTTTACCGTAGTGTTTATCGGCGCACTCGCCGGCGGCCAGTTATCCATTGTCAACGTACTGACGTTCACCCACTCGCTGTTGCACGGTTTCAGCTGGGAGAGCTTTCTCATTGACCCGGTGCTTTTCCTGTTGTGGTCATTCGTGGCCTTTACCGTACTGCTGTGGGGGCGTGGCGTCTACTGCGGCTGGCTGTGTCCGTTTGGCGCCTTGCAGGAACTGCTGTTTCGCCTGTCGCGCCGGCTCGGGCTAACCCAATGGGAACCGCCGGAAATTCTTCACGAGCGACTGTGGGCGCTGAAATACCTGATCCTACTGGCGCTGTTCGGTTTGTCTTTGCAGTCGCTGGCGCGCGCCGAGCTGGTTGCCGAAGTCGAACCCTTCAAGACGGTTTTTTCCCTGCATTTCTGGCGTCAATGGCCGTTTGTGGTGTATGCGCTGCTCCTCTTGGCGCTCAGTATGGTGGTGCGCAAAGCCTGGTGCCGCTACCTGTGCCCACTGGGTGCGGCACTGAGCTTTCCCGCCCGCTTTCGCATCTTCGACTGGCTACGCCGGCGCAAAGAATGCGGCCGCCCCTGCCAGCTTTGCGCGCGCGACTGTGAGGTTCGCGCCATCCGTCCGACCGGCGAGATTATCGACAACGAATGTCACTACTGTCTGGACTGCCAGGTCACCTACTGGGACAACCACAAATGTCCACCGCTGGCGGAGAAAAGAAAAAAACGCGAACGCGCAGTAAAACTCGGCTCCCCCGCGGATTGATCTGCATCAATAAGCACAACGTCTGCGAAGCGCCCGCCCCTTCAGTTGACTTTTGTCAAGGCCGCTTGCCGGTGGCTTCCTACACTCAGTTTTAAGTTTAACCAATCGTCCCCTATGCCACCGAGGAGAAACTGCGTATGAAAGCCCAGACAACAGGCCGGGTGCTTGCAGCAGCGTCACTGATTCTGACCGCGAGCAACGCCCTGGCCGCCAGCGAAAGCGGACACCCCGGTACCAGCAAATCGGGCATGGCCTACGAAGGCGCGCCGATAAGTACCGACCCGAATGTCGCCAAAGACCTGATCGCCGGCGACCCGCCCATGACCAAGGCGGAGTTCAATCAAGCCAAACAGATTTTTTTCGAACGCTGCGCGGGCTGTCATGGCGTGCTACGCAAGGGCGCGACCGGTAAGCCGCTGACCCCGGATATCACCCGCAAGCGCGGCACCGAGTATTTGAAAGTGTTCATTAACTACGGGTCGCCGGCCGGCATGCCGAACTGGGGTTCGTCCGGCGAACTGACCGAGGCGCAAGTCGACATGATGGCGCGCTTTCTGCAGCACGAACCGCCCCAGCCGCCTGAATACGGCATGGCGGAAATGAAAGCCAGCTGGAAGCTGCTGGTACCGCCCGATCAACGACCGAAAAAGCAGGAAAACCAGCTCAACCTGAGCAACCTGTTCTCGGTCACACTGCGCGATGCCGGTCAGATTGCGCTGATCGACGGCGACAGCAAAAAAATTGTCGCCGTCATCCCGACCGGCTACGCCGTGCATATTTCCCGCCTCTCGGCTTCGGGGCGCTACCTGTTCGTTATCGGTCGCGATGCCAAACTCAATATGATCGACCTGTGGATGAAAAAACCGCAAACGGTCGCCGAACTGAAAACCGGTATGGAAGCGCGCTCGGTGGAAACCTCGAAGTACAAGGGCTGGGAGGACAAGTACGCGATTGCCGGCACTTATTGGCCGCCGCAGTATGTCATCATGGACGGCGAAACCCTCGAACCGCTGAAAATCGTCTCCACCCGCGGCATGACCGTCGACACCCAGGAGTATCACCCGGAGCCGCGCGTGGCCGCCATTGTCGCCTCGCACGAACACCCGGAGTTCATTGTCAACGTCAAGGAGACCGGCAAGATTCTGCTGGTCGACTACGAGGACCTCGATAACCTCAAGGTGACCAGCATCAATGCCGCGCGCTTCCTGCACGACGGCGGCTGGGACTCGACACAACGCTACTTTCTGACCGCGGCGAACAAGTCCAATAAGATCGCGGTGGTGGATTCAAAAGAAGGCGACCTCGAAGCGCTGATCGACGTCGGCCGGATACCCCACCCCGGTCGCGGCGCCAATTTCGTGCATCCGAAGTACGGCCCGGTATGGGCCACCAGCCATTTGGGTGATCAGTCGATCGCGCTGATCGGCACCGACCCCGAGAAACATGCGCAATACGCCTGGAAAATGGTCGAGTCCATCGACGGCCAGGGAGGCGGTTCGCTGTTCATCAAGACCCACCCCAAGTCGAAGCATCTGTATGTCGACACCGCGCTCAACCCCGATCCGAAAATCAGCCAGAGTGTCTCCGTGTTCGATACCGACAACCTGAAAGCCGGGTTCAAGGTGTTGCCTATCGCCGACTGGGCGCAACTGGGCGAGGGCCCGAAGCGGGTCGTGCAGCCGGAGTACAACCGGGCCGGCGACGAAGTCTGGTTCTCGGTTTGGAACGGCAAGGATGAGACTTCCGCCATCGTGGTGGTTGACGACAAGACGCTGAAGCCAAAGCAGGTGATCAAGGACAAGCGCCTGGTGACGCCGACCGGCAAGTTCAACGTCTATAACACCATGCACGACGTGTACTGATGAGGCGCTCCCCTGTTGGCCGGAGTCCTGGAGGGAACCGACGCCCGACAGGGGGGCAAAACCGAGAACGGGAGAGATGCATGCAGCCTACGGGCACAGTCTATTTGACAGGAGCCGGGCCTGGCGACCCGAACCTGCTGACGGTAAAGGCGTGGCGCTTGATACAAAGCGCCGATGCCGTGGTCTACGACCGGCTTATCAGCGAGGCTATCCTTGAACTGATACCCGCCAGCGTAAAAAAAATATTCGTCGGCAAAGCTGACGGCCATCACAGCCTCGGGCAACCACAGATCAACGAACTATTGGTTACCCTGGCGCACAATTACCGCTGTGTCGTCAGACTCAAAGGCGGCGATCCGTTCGTCTTCGGCCGTGGCGGTGAGGAAGCCCTGTATCTGCGGCGCCACGAGGTGGCGTTTGAAGTTGTGCCGGGCGTCACCTCGGCCGCCGCCTGCGCCGCCTACGCCGGCGTTCCGCTGACCCATCGCGGCCTGTCGCGCCAGGTGCACCTGATAACCGGGCATTTCAAAAACGACGAACCCCTGGATTTCGACGCCCGCCAAGTGGTCGATGCGGAAGCGACGCTGGTGATTTATATGGGGTTGGCGAGCCTGCCACGCCTGTGCAACGCTCTGGTCGAGGCGGGACTGTCCGCCTTTACGCCAGCCATGGCGATACAAGACGGCACCACGCCACGACAGCAACGGGTGATTACCAATCTGCATAACCTGTCAGCCAATGTGACGGCCGCCGGACTGCAACCACCCGTACTGGTGGTCATCGGGCAGACCGTCGCGCTGAGCAAGGAGCTCGACTGGTTCAACCCGCAACCGGAGCACGCAGATGTCGCGCTGGATATTGGCGTCGCTACTTAGCCTGTTATGCTTTACCGGCGCGACTGCGCAATCGCTCTCGGCGACCCGACGCGCACAACTGCACGATCTGCTGGTGCAGGACTGCGGCTCGTGCCATGGGTTGACCATGCGCGGCGGCCTGGGCCCGGCGTTGCTGCCGGCGACCCTGCGCGACCGATCGCGCGAGCTGCTGATCGATACGATCCTGAACGGACGACCGGACACCGCCATGCCACCCTGGGCCCCCCTGCTCAGCCGCGATGAGGCCGCCTGGATGATTGATGAATTACGCCACGGACTGACCCCGCGATGAAACCGCTACACTATTCTCCCACTCTCTTGTTGGCATTCAGCCTGGTGTATTTTGGCAATGCCGCAGCCGACCCGTTGCGCGGCAGCGGAGATCTCGCTTTAGTGGTGGAGCGCGCTACGGGCACGGTACAGATTGTCGAGACCAGCGCTAATAGCAGCCTGTGCCGCGTCGGGGGGCTGGGCGACCTGTCGCACGCCTCGGCGGTGTTTTCACGCGACCAGCGTTACGCCTTCGTCTTTGGCCGTGACGGCGGCCTGAGCAAAGTTGATATGCTCACCTGCCGCCTGGTGGCGCGTACTCTGCAGGCCGGCAACAGTATCGGCGGTGCTATTTCGCAGGACGGCCGGCTGGTCGCGGTGTCCAACTACGTGCCCGGTGGCGTCAAGGTGTTCGACGCCGCAACGCTCAGGCAAGTGGCGGATATTCCCGCCACCTGGGGCCACCAGAAGACCTCCAAGGTCATCGGACTGGTGGATGCGCCTGGTCAACGCTTCGTCTTCAGCCTGTGGAATGCGGGCGAAATCTGGGTGGCCGACATGCACAACCCGGCACGGCCGACGATAACAAAGTTTAGCGACGTTGGCCGCAATCCCTACGACGCACTGATCACGCCCGACGGGCGCTACTACCTGGCCGGTCTGTTCGGCGAAGACGGCATGGCGCTGCTGGATCTGTGGAACCTGGATGCCGGAGTGAAACGCATTCTGCCGGGTTACGGCAAGGGCGCAAAGAAACTGCCTGTCTATAAAATGCCGCACCTAGAGGGCTGGGCCATAGCCGGACGCCAGGCCTTTGTGCCTGCGGTAGGCCATCACGAAGTGCTGGTCATAGATACCGACACCTGGGAGCTAGCCGGCAGGATCCCGGTACACGGCCAGCCGGTGTTCGTCATGGCGCGCCCGGACGGCCGTCAGGTCTGGGTCAATTTCGCCGTGCCCGATAACGATACCGTGCAGGTTATCGACACGCAAAGCCTGCGGATTGTGCAATCGCTCACACCTGGCAAGGGCGTGCTGCACATGGAATTCGAGCCGCGCGGTGAAGAGGTCTGGATCTCGGTGAGAGACCGCGACCAGCTGCAAGTCTACGACACCGCCACTTTCGCCAAACGCAGCACTCTGCCGGCGCGCAAACCCAGCGGCATTTTCACCACGGCGCGCGCCCAGCGCATCGGTTTGTGAGGTCCACAACGATGAACACACCGGCGTTGGCACTGACACCCACCGAGCAACGGCTGCTGGACGAGTTCCAGCACGGCTTTCCGCTCGAGCCGCGCCCCTACGCGTCTATTGCCCGGCAACTGGGTATCAGCGAAACGGCCGTCGTCGAGACCCTGCGCCACCTGCAGGCCGCCGGGGTGGTCAGTCGCGTCGGGCCGGTGCTGCACCCCAACCGTATCGGCGCCAGCACGCTGGCCGCCGTGGCGGCGCCCTCCGCGCGCCTGGAAACGATCGCCGCCCTGGTCAGCGAGTACCCGGAGGTCAACCACAACTATCAGCGCGAACACCACTACAACCTGTGGTTTGTGGTCACGGCGCCGGACCGTGCCCACCTCGGCGAGGTACTGGCTGACATCCGCGCTCGCAGCGGCCTGGAAGTGCTCGATCTGCCAATGCTCGAAGACTATTTCATTGACCTGGGATTCCGCCTGCAATGGACATGAACGTAACGCCCCACCCGGCGCTGGAAGACGCCGTGAACCGCCGCCTGCTGCAAGCCGTGGAGCGCGGTCTGCCCCTGGTGCTGCAACCCTATGCCCATATCGGCAAGCAACTCGGTATCGGCGAAGACGAGGTGATCGCGCGCCTACAGAGCCTGCAGGAGCAGGGCATTATCAAGCGCATGGGCGTGGTGGTCCGCCACCGCGCGCTCGGCTACCGCGCCAACGGCATGGTGGTGTGGGACGTGGCGGACGACAACGTCGGCGCGACCGGTTGCCGGCTTGGCGCGATGCCGTTCGTGACGCTGTGCTACCGCCGCCCCCGGCGTCTGCCGGACTGGCCCTACAATCTGTTCACCATGATCCACGGCCGTGACCGCCTCCAGGTACTGGCACGGGTCGACCAGCTGCTGCACAGCGGCGGCATGCAGGGTTGCGCCCACCAGGTGCTGTTCAGTCAGCGCTGCTTCAAACAAAACGGCGCCCGTTACACCACGCTGGATACCCCCAGGGAAGCCTCGTCATGAGCCCGTTAAGCCCACTGGAGCGCGCTTTCATCAACCGCTTTCAGGGCGGTTTCCCGCTAACGGCAGAACCTTACGCCGAACTCGCGCAGCATCTGGGTACACGCCAAGCCAGGCTGATCGATACCATTGACGGGTTATTGCAACGCGGTCTGCTGAGCCGCTTCGGCCCGCTATTCGATGCCGAGCGCCTGGGTGGCGAGGTGACGCTGGCGGCGCTGGAAGTTCCGCCGCAGCGCTACCCCCAGGTCACCGCCGAGGTCAACGCCCTGCCGGCGGTGGCGCACAATTACCGCCGCGAGCACCGCCTGAACATGTGGTTTGTGATCGCCAGCGAACAACCCGGCGGCATCGCCGCAGCGATAGCGGAAATCCAACAGCGCACCGCTCTGCCGGTGTATAACTTTCCCCGCCGCCAGGCCTTCTATCTTGGCCTGTGGCTGCAGCTCGACGCCAACGGCCATATCGATACCCGGCCCGCCGCGCAGAGCGAAGTCACGCCTGAGAACTGGCGGGCCGATGCGCTCGACCGGCAGTTACTGCGCGCCACCCAGGCCGGCCTGCCGCTGTGCACCGACCCCTGGTCGGTAATAGCACGGCAGGTGGGCAGCGATGCCCAACAGGTTCTCGCCCGATTGGGTGCAATGCTCGCCGCCGGCGTCATAAGGCGCATCGGCGCTGTTCCCAATCACTACCGCCTGGGTCTGCGCGGTAACGGCATGAGTGTCTGGGATGTACCCGATGACATGGCCGCAACGCTCGGCCAGGAAATCGGCGCCCTGGACTGCGTCAGCCACTGTTATCTGCGTCCGCGCCACGCCGGCGTATGGCCGTACAACCTGTTCGCCATGCTGCACGGTAGCGACCGCGAGGTGGTGAACGCCAAGGCCGAACAGATTCAACAACGACTCGGGCGCTTCTGCCACGGCCACGAGATCCTCTTCAGCAGCGCGGTGCTGAAAAAAACCGGGCTGCAGCTGGCCGCCTGAAGGAGTCCCCATGTTCCGCCTCACCCGTTATCTGCAGCAGCTGGCCGGCGCACCACCGAGCGCCACCCGGAGTGCGCCCGCACCGCCCACCGGGCCGGTGGTGATCTGGAACCTGATACGCCGCTGCAACCTGACCTGCAAGCACTGCTATGCGACCTCCGCCGACCGCCCGTTCAGCGGTGAACTGGAGCACGACGAAGCACTGGAGGTGATGCACGATCTGCAACGCTTCGGCGTGCCGGTGCTGATTCTTTCCGGCGGTGAGCCGCTGCTGCGCGAGGATATTTTCGCTCTGTCCGCCCACGCCAAAGCCATGGGCTTTTATGTCGGCCTGTCCAGCAACGGCACGCTGATCGACACCGACAACATCGCTGCAATCGCCGCGGTCGGCTACGACTATGTGGGTATCAGCCTGGACGGTTTGCGCGACACGCACGACCGGTTTCGGCGCAAGGCGGGTTCGTTCGACGCGGCGCTGCGGGGCATTCGCCTGTGCCGTGATGCCGGCATCAAGGTCGGACTGCGCTTTACCCTGACGCGCGACAACGCCGACGACCTGCCGGGATTGCTGGCACTGATGGAAGAGGAAGCTATCGACAAGTTCTACCTCTCGCACCTGAACTACGCCGGTCGCGGCAACCGCAACCGCGCCAGCGATGTACAGCACCAAATGACCCGCGCGGCCATGAACCTGCTGTTTGAAACCTGCTGGCAGCAGGTGGTGGCCGGCCAGGCGGCGGAATTTGTCACCGGCAACAACGACGCCGACGGCCCTTACCTGTTGCAGTGGGTGAAACAACGTTTCCCCGACAAGGCCCCCCTGCTGCAAAACCTGCTGCGCCGCTGGGGTGGCAACGCCTCCGGAGTCAACATTGCCAATATCGATAACCTCGGCAACGTACACCCGGACACCATGTGGTGGGATTACACGTTGGGCAACGTGCGCGAACGACCTTTTTCGGCCATTTGGGCGGATACCAGCGACCCCCTGATGGCGGGGCTGAAGCGACCACAGCGGCCGCTCGAAGGGCGCTGCGCGGACTGCCGCTTTCTCGATCTGTGCGGCGGCAACAGCCGCACCCGCGCCTGGCAGCTGACCGGCAACCCCTGGGCCGAAGACCCGGGCTGTTATCTCAGTGACGAGGAAATCGGCGTCACCGACAGACCGGCGCGCCTGGCGGTCACCCCGTGGCGGCGACCGCGCAGGCTCGGCCTGCCGGTGGACGTCGAGCAACCGTGACCGGTGCGCGGCTACTGAATGTAGGGCTGCTCGCCACGGCGGCTCTTATGCTCGCCCCGGACAGCCACGCCGCGGCACTGGCGCACTACCAGAAACACTGTGCCGGATGCCACGGCGAACAACGGCTGGGCGCCATGGGCCCGGCGTTGCTGCCGGAGAACCTCGCTCGACTGACCCCGCGTGAAGCGGCGCAGGTGATTACCGGGGGGCGCCCGGCCACGCAGATGCCGGCCTTTGCCGACAAACTCGACCGCGCTGCAATTCAATCGCTGGTGGAACTCATTTATACCCCGCCGGAGACAGCGCCCATCTGGGACCTGACCCGAATCCGCGAGTCGCACAAGCTGCTGGTGCCCGACAGCGCCCTCGCCGATCGGCCCGTCTATGACGCCGACCCGATGAACCTGTTCGTGGTCGTGGAACTGGGCGACCATCATGCCACCATCCTTGACGGGGACCGCATGGAGCCGATTTACCGCTTCAAGACCCACTATGCCTTGCACGGCGGGCCCAAGTTTTCACCCGAGGGCCGTTACGTGTACTTCGCCTCACGCGACGGCTGGATCAGCAAGTTCGACCTGTGGAATCTGAAAGTAGTGAGTGAAGTGCGCGCCGGCATCAACACGCGCAACCTGGCGGTCTCTGCCGACGGACGTTATGTCATGGTGGCCAACTATCTGCCGCATACCTTGGTCCTGCTGGACGCCGGGGATCTCTCCCCGCTCAAAGTCATCCAGGCGGAGGACGGCAAGGGGCATAGCTCCCGGGTCAGCGCCGTGTATGACGCCGCACCGCGCCACAGTTTTATTGTCGCACTCAAAGACCTGCCCGAAGTCTGGGAGATTCCCTACAACGATGACCCACTGCCGATATATAACGGCCCAATGCACGACTACCGCCTGGAGGAAGGCGTTGCCCGCCAGCAGGGACGGCTTCCGGTGCGCCGCATCCTGCTCGATGACTATCTGGATGACTTCTTCTTCGACCCCTCTTACCGCCTGCTGATCGGTGCGGCGCGGAACAGCAAAAAGGGCCAGGTCGTCAACCTCGACCTGGGCCGAAAAATCGCCGAACTCGAACTCGCCGGTATGCCGCATCTGGGCTCCGGTATCACCTGGGAATACCAGGGCCGACCGGTGCTGGCAACCCCGAACCTGAAAAAAAACGAAATCAGCATCATCGACATGTTGACCTGGAAAACCATCAAACACATCAAAACCCTGGGACCGGGCTTTTTCATGCGCAGCCACGAGAACACCCCCTACGCCTGGGCCGACGTCTTTTTCGGGCCCAACCGCGACGCCGTACACGTAATCGACAAACGCACCCTGGAGATCGTCAAGACACTGCGCCCGGCGCCGGGCAAAACCGCGGCCCACGTCGAATTCGATAAAGACGGCCGACGTGCGCTGCTGAGTATCTGGGACAGAGATGGTGCCGTGGTCGTCTACGACGCCGCCACCTTGCAAGAGATCAAGCGCCTGCCGATGGTCAAACCGTCAGGCAAATATAACGTCTACAACAAGACCCATCGTTCCACCGGCACCAGCCACTGAGGTCCGCAAACAACTGCGCACCAATTAACTCCCGTACAGTCACCAAGCCTTCACTGTCCCTTCACCCCTCCGACACATTGCGGCGCTAGCCTGACGGCCCGGCTCCTCTGAGGGTCGGTTACGTCTTTTTATAATGTACCGGGAGGAAAGCAATGTTTACACGTTTGACCTTGACGGCGTCCACCGCGTGTCTGTTGTTCAGCGCGGGCGCCTATTCTCATCAGGAGCACGAAGACCGACCCCATCGCTCACGTGACCCGCTTGCGGATCAGACCGATATCGCTCATGGCAGGGTTTTTGTCGATCGCAACCAAAACGGCATTGCCGACCGCGGCGAACCGGGCATTGCCGATGTCAGCGTCACCAACGGCATCGATGTGGTCAGGACCAACGGTCGTGGTGAATACGCCATTGCGCTGCCGCCGGAAAGCATTCTTTCCATCAGCAAACCGGCCAATTTCGATGTGCCGCTGAACGCCGACAACCTCCCGCAGTTCTATTACATTCACTATCCCGAGGGCACCCCGGCAGTGGCCGAGTGGAAATACGACGTCATTGAGCCGACCGGCCCGCTGCCCGCGACGATCGACTTCCCGCTAATGCGCGCCAAAGTCAAGAGTGAATTCAAGGCCATGGCCTTCGCCGACCCCCAGGCGAAAACCGACGAAGAACAGGACATGATTCGTGAAGACGTGGTTAATGAGCTGGCGGGCAATCCGTTCGGCGCGGCATTCGGGGTGACAGCCGGCGATGTCGTGTTTGACACCTTAAGCCTGTATGAGCGTCATAACAGAATGTTCGGTCAAATCGGCATTCCTATGTGGAATGTACCCGGCAATCACGATCTTAATTTTGAATCACCGGACAACAAACTCGCCACCTCGACCTATAGCCGCCATTTTGGGCCAACCTATTATTCCTTTGACTATGGACAGGTACACTTCGTTGCCCTCAACAACGTTCAGTACAAGGGCGCGGGTCAAGGCAAGTACGATAATACCAGTTATCGGGGCTATATCAGCGAAGAGCAGTTGCAGTGGCTGGCCAATGATCTGAAATATGTCGATAAGGACAAACTCATCGTAATCACCACCCATATCCCGCTGGTCACCAACGCGCTGGACGGCCAGGGCGAGCGCTATGCCATGGGCGACAATATCAACACCGTCAACCTGGACAAACTGCTCGAGCTACTGATGCCCTTTAAGAACATCTACGCGATAGCGGCCATGACACCAGCAACAGCTGGAAAGTCGAAATAAACCACACGCACGGCTGGTACGGATCGCCCTGGATAGCGCACACACTGGCCGAAGTACGCGGCAACGGATGGAGCAAAGGGCCTCGTGACGAGACCGACGTGCGTGCCGCGACCATGCAGGATGGTAACCCCAACGGCTATTATGTCCTCGACTTCGACGGTGCAAAAGTGACGCCGAGGTTCATCCTCTCGGGCGAAAACGCCAACCTCAACGAACGGATGCGCATCGTGCTCGACCCGTTGCTGGACGGCACCCGTGATGCAGACGGCAACATCGTGGCAATCAACCGGGGGCGCTTGATTCCCGGCACCAAGGTGGTCGTCAATCTGTACGATGGGGGTGAAAGAGACAGCGTCAACGTCTCATTTGACGGCGGCCAATTCCTCGAAATGCGCAATGTGTTACGCAATGACCCCTTCATGGTCCGTCAACACGCCAAATACACAGGGACGCCTGACGCCTTTTCTTCGCCGCAGCCGTCATCTCATATATGGGAGTACGAGCTGCCCGCGGACCTGACGGCGGGACTGCACGCGGTCGTCGTTCAATCGAAGGACGAATTTGGCCAGGAAGCCAGCCAATCCTTTAGCTTTGAGCTGCTGGACTAAGCAAAGTAGTACTACGCAACGGCCCGGAAAAGGACTTCCGGGAAACTGTCTCAATTAATCCGCAAAATCACCCACCATTTCGCATCGTCCACTACGGAAATTTTCCTGCAGCCGTTGCGCAGCGTCGATCCCGGAAAAGCCCTCGCGCTCGGCCTGCTTGCACGTTTTTTGGCTGAGGATCTGATAGTCGTTTACCCGCCAATAGATCACCCGTGTCTCGGCCGGCACATAACAGGCGTCGTTTACAGTGCGCTTCGAATCGCTGTCGGTATAGGCAAACGCCACCGCGGCACACTGCTCACAGCTGTTGGTCATTTGCAGACCCTGCCGCCCTCCGCGGACTGTTTTTTGATCCTGTACCTGGCACCCTCCGGCGGTCGCACCCGTGTCAGCGGGTGGTGGCATTAATGCGCAACCGGCGGTTAAGGCGTACAGCGCGCCGGCAAAAAGGTGTTTTTTCAAGGTACACGCCATGTTGATTCCTGGTTACAACGCAGACGCGTATCACTCTACAACGGCATTGTTACCGGACGTAAGCGTAATACTTAAGGAGTAGTTACGTATTAGATGCCATGTTCATTTACGCGACTTTTTTCTCGCTGCCCATAGCAGCCCCATCAAACCACTGCCGAACAGCCAAACAGCCGCGGGTACCGGCACCGAACTGACGCTAAGCACGGTCAGGCTATTACCGCTACCGATATCAAAATTGACATCCAACCCGAGACACTGGCCAACAATCAGTGGAATACGTAAACCGCAGCGGATGCCGGTGCTGACAAAGATGCCGCCGCAAAGCAGGCGAATGCTCTGCTCAGTAGACGTGTCTTCATAAACCTTCCTCCGTCATTCCTGGGTTATTGTAGCGCAAACATACCCCGACAGACGTCTATCACTAAATGCTAGCAGGGCTATTGCGTAAAAAAGTAGATATGCAGCGCATCCACGAAAATGCCCGCTGTGTCGGCACAACGGTAACCGGCGACGTTAAGCTCTTTTACGTTTTCTAGCCAACCCGACCAACCCCAGAAGACCGGAGCCAAACAACCATAGAGCTGCGGGCACGGGGACGACATTAAACCCAACGTCGTCAAGGAAAAAGTCATCGCCGGTAAAGCTGATCGCCGCGATCGGTGTATTGTCCTCGCCCCCGAGAAACAGAAACACGTCACCCGGAGCAATCGTAACCGAGCCTAAAACAGAGAGATCGGATCCATAGGCGGTAAGTGTAACGTTATTCGTGTGATCTTCGTTTCTAACATAGCCACCGACCTGCAAGGCGGGGGTTTCGAACAGCACAAAAACATCTTCGGCTTCAAGCGCATTGCGCGGACTGCGAAATTCCTCGTTGGTAGTGTCGCCCGGGGATGAGTTGGTGTCGGTCGATGCACTGGCAAAGGTTGATAACGCGTCGCGGAATTTGACGCCCAGAGGTACGTATTGGTCGAAAACGTCAGTGTCATCAGCCAGTGAATCAAAGCCGATGACGGTGCTGAAGCCGGGATCTGAGGGTAGCGCGACCAGCGCTGCACTGGCGAAGTGTGTGATAACGCACAGAGCGATACCGACAAGCGTTGTGGAGAGTTTTTTCATCACTTAACGTTCCCTGTATGACAACTGGCCGGTTGTTAAGACCGGTTAACGTCAGTGAATAAGGCAAGATTGGTGCCGAG
>JASBSN010000095.1 GCA_030148915.1 Thiogranum sp. | reverse complement strand
CCCATCGGCATCAGCAGGCGCGACATCGGCAGGCCGGTGCGCGCGGATATACGCGAGACCACCGGCAGAAACAACGCGGCGGCACCGACGTTCTGCATAAAACTGGAAATGATCGCCACCGTTCCGGAAATGATCGGGATGACGCGTTTTTCCGTACTGCCGCCGGTTTTCAGGATAAAGGTGGCGACCTGCCCCATCAGGCCGGTCTTGTCCAGGCCTGCGCCGATGATCATTACAGCGATGATCGACATGACCGCGTTACTGGAAAATCCGTTGAACAGATTCTGCGTGGAGACCAGTCCCTCCTCCAGCCCCATCACCGGCGCCAGCAACGTCGTCAGGCCCAGTAACACCATAATCGATACCGCGGCGACGTCGACACCGACGATTTCAAAGGCGAACAAATAAATGGTCAGTAACAGGAAACCGCATACCCAGGCGATGGGGAGTGTCGGCACGTTGCTGGCCAGAATCAGTCCAAAGACCAGGAATATAAAAGCAACTACCAGATTTTTATAGAGTTTAGTTCTTGCTTTGGTGGTCACATACAACTCCTGGTTGGGCTTCGCCGGCTGCCGCCGGCGATCCGGCATCAAGGACATCCGGAACGGCCCGTAATGATATTGAGAGCTATGTTAAGATTTCGTTAGTATTTTGTTAGGCGGGCCGACGTAGTGGGGACTTGTGCGCGGTCGGCGGCGGTCTCAGGCCTCAAAGAGGAGGCTGAAACAGGTCCCGGCACCCAGCTCACTGCTGACATCCAGGCGCCAGCTATAGCGCAGACAGATCCGTTTCACCAGTGACAGGCCGATCCCCTCGCCGCCCTGGTCGCTGAAAAATGGCTTAAAAATATCGTTCAGGTGATGATCGGCGATACCCACTCCGGTATCACTGACGCGTATCCCGGTGCTGTCCAGGGCGATACTGACGCGCCCTTCCCGGGTATAGGAAAAAGCGTTGCGGATGAGATTACCGACGACAATTCGCAGTAAGGCGCAGTCCACCGGCAGTTCCGGACAGTCCTGGATGTCGATAAGCACTTCGACCTGTTTTCGGTCCAGCACCGATCGATGGGCGTCGACCACCTCCTGCAGGACCGCGGCCACATTACATCCGCTCGAAGTCTGGCCGATAGCCTGCTCCCGCGCCAGCTCCAGCAACGCCGCCGTCGTTTCGGCCATTTCCTGCGCGGCACGCATAATGCGCAGCACACGGGTACGCTGATCGGCTTCCAATCGGACATCTTCCTGCAGCACTTCGGCCGCCCCCTCGACCACCGCCAGCGGCGTGCGCAGCTCGTGACTGACATCGGCGGTAAACGCCTGCTCGCGTTGAATGAAAGCCTGCAGGCGTTCCTGGTAATCGTCGAAACTCTGCGCCAGGGTGCCGACTTCATCGGCGGAGAAACGGCTGGCGAGTTTGATCTGCGTATTACCCGGCACCAGTAGACCCACCAGTCGCGCCAGTTCGGCTACCGGCGAGACCACCCGCCCGGACAGCCAATAACCGAGGGCCGCCGAGAGCAGGGTCATGATCAGCACGGTGACGCTCAGAAATACCTGGTACTGCTGCTCGCGGTGGCGTATCTGTACGTCGTTGTATAACACCGCAATGCGCCGGGTGGCCTCCTGCACCACTTCGGCATAATAGGATTCGCCATCCAATAGCAGACGGTGCAGGCCGGGCTGCAGCTGTAGTACCTTGGGCGGCACGCCGGCGGCGCCTTCGGCGTCGATCAGATAGGTGCGCATGACGGTACTGGCCGGCGGTCGGGTCTGTGGATCTCGGGCATACCGTTCCAGGTAGTCGCCGATCTCCATGGCCAGCGTTTCCGCGACCAGACGCATCTCCGCCGATACGGTTTCCCGATATAGAAGCATCGCCAGGGTCAGACTGATAAAGGCCCCGAGCAGGGTGAAGGCAAACGTGACGCGGTAGCGGAGGCTAGTCCTGAACTTCATCGGGGGCTGCGAGCTGATACCCCATGCCGTGGACGGTACGCAGCAGTTGAGTCTCGAACGGCTTGTCGATTGCGCTGCGCAGAACATGCAGGTGGGTGCGCAAAGCGTCGCTGTCGGGGCGTTCGTTACCCCAGATGCGTCGTTCCAGTTCCCGTTTGGGCACCACCCGCGGAGACTGGCGGATCAGCAGAGCGAGCATCTTCAGCGGAATCGGCGGCAAGGTGATGTGTTTGCCCGCCCGCTCGACTTTCAGGGTGTCTGGGTCAAACACCAGGTCAGATACGCGCAACGGTTCGCGTCGCTGCTCGCAACGCGCGCGCCGCACCAAGGCGCGGATGCGTGCGTCCAGTTCCTGCAGGGCGAAGGGTTTGACCAGATAGTCGTCGGAACCGGCGGCGAAACCCTCCAGTTTGGCGTTGAGCGTGTCGCGCGCGGTGAGGATCAGCACCGGAGTGATATTGCCCGAATCGCGCAGACGCCGGCACAACTCGAGTCCGTCCATGCCGGGCAGAGTGAGATCCAGTATGATGATGTCGTACTCTTTGTCCTGCGCGTACTGGTAGCCGGTGCGGGCGTCATAAGCGGCGTCGAGCACATAACCTTTGGGTTCGAGAAAGTCGTACAGGTTGGCGACCAGATCGGGATTATCCTCGATTACCAGTGCATACATATGGGTCACCTGCTCAGTTGGAGTCTTCACGTGGCACGGACGCGCATTCGCGGAATATGCGCTTGTCGCAGCGTCGGCATATGTCTTTGTCCAGTTTCTGAAATATACCGGTGATCGCCGCGGTTTTCGACTGAAAAACGTTGTTCGGGCCGATAGCGTCAAGGCAACTGCAACTTTCCAGCGATTCCCACAGGCCTTTTTTGACCTTCATCAGATAAAAACCGCCGCCACGGGCCCGGCGTTTGCGCGATTCCGCGACCATGGTCGCACCGCCGGTGATATCGGCAAAGTTGATACCGTCGGCGACTATCGCCAGGTGCTTCTGTTCGGGATGCTGGTCTTCCACGTCGGCGAACGCTTCCTGCACGTGATTGATAGAGCCAAAAAACAGCGATCCGTCGATACGCAAAATGTGCAGTTGCGGACACATCGGCAGACTCGGGTCGGTGTTGAACTTGCGCCCCGGCTGACGTGGGTCCGGGACCCGGGAGATAATGCGCGGCTTCGATACCCGCATCAGATACAGCACCAGGGAGAGAATCACCCCGGCAAAGATGGCAAACTCCAGTTCCAGGAACAGCGCGCCAAAAAAGGTCACGCCCATGATGGCCGTTTCGCGGCGACTGGATTTCAACACGTGGGCGATTTCGTGAAAGTCGATCAGCCCCCAGGCGACCAGGAACAGGATCCCGGCCATGGCGGCGTTGGGCAGGTAGGCGGCCAGCGGCGCGACCAACAAGACGATGACAATCAAAAACAACCCGGCGAACATCGCTGCCAGCGGGGTCTTGGCGCCGGCTTGGAAGTTCAGGCCACTGCGGTTGAAAGAGCCGGTGGCGACATAGCCGGAGAAAAAGCTGCCGGCGATATTGGACAGTCCCTGGCCAATGAACTCCTGGTTACCGTCGATGCGCTGACCGCTGCGCGCGCCCAGCGAACGTCCGATGGACACCGCCTCGGTGAGAGCAAACAGTGTCACCGCCAACGTCGCCGGAGCCAGATTCTTGATCGTGTCGAGAGAAAAACTCGGTGCCGACAATGGCGGCAGCGAGCTTGGTAACGCGCCCACGGTGGCGATACCGGTGACCTCGGCGCCGAACATGCCGTTGAGGCCGATCGACACCAGACTGCCCGCGACCATGGCGACAATCAGATAAGGCAGTTTCGGCCACCAGCGTTTAACGGCGATCCCCGAGATCAGAGTGACGGCGGCCACCAGCGTGACATAGCCGTTGATATGCGGGATCTGGTGCCAGAAACTGATGAGGATGTCGTGCAGATGCCCACCACGCGGGATTTCTACGCCAAAAAAGTTTTTCAACTGTTTACTGGCAATGAGAATCGCCGCACCGGCGGTGAAGCCGACAATGACCGAATGCGAAATAAAATTAACCAGCGCGCCCATCCGCGCCAGGCCGAGCAGCAACTCGATCACCCCCACCATCAAGGTCATGGTGAGCGCCAGCGCAACGTAATCGGCCGAACCCGGCTCTGCGTAGACACTCAAGGACGAAAACAGCACAATCGAAGCGGCGGTCGTCGGTCCGGACACCAGGTGCCAGGAAGAACCGAACAAGGCGGCAATGATCGCCGGCACCATCCCAGCGTAGAGACCGTATTCCGGCGGCATACCGGCGATGGTCGCGAATGCCACGCCCTGGGGCAGGACCACCACGGCCCCGGTGAGCCCGGCGATCAAATCACCGCGCACCGTCGGACGGTCGAGTCTGGGCCACCAGATGAGAAAGGGGAAAAGACGTGTCAAAAGGTCTGAGCGAGTGCTCATCGAATTGCATTCTCCGTGAAGATCGTTTGGCGTGGCGCACCCTATCACCACAAAGATAAAGAAACTGTTAAGGGTATCTCGCTGTCTATACAAGAAGGATACACTGCCGAGCCTGCGCAGTACCAAGATCGCCGGGCAGCGTTGCTTGCGGATTTTCCTGCGCGCGCCGTCACTTGCACCGGCCCGGCACCGGTGCAAGTGGACAGCGGCGCTAAATCTTGCTTGAGTTCGTGCCGATAGCCCCTTATTATCCTTGTAAATGTTATGCGTTATGCGAAATTTAGCTCACAAACTGTTTCTTGTCTGGCTGCTCCTGGGGTTGGTCGTCGCGCCCTTGCAAGCGCAGGTACCGGACACCGGTACTCGCTCCGGTTGCCCGATTCAGCAGGCCGCGCCACAGGATGCCGCTGGCGGACCGCACATGGCATTAGAGGATCAGGAGCCGGTTTCCTGCGCCCAGTGCCAGGATCAGGGATGTGACAACACGCATTGCGCGGGCTCCACCTGCGCCACTTTACAATTCCCCTCCGGCGTCAGCCATATTGCGGAATTATTCGCCGATCGTAGTGCGGCCCTGCCAGTAACCGGTTATAGCCGCTTTTTTGCTTCACTCCCGCCTGCCCCCCTCTACCGACCTCCGGTCTGACAGTTTGTCCAGGGGCGCGATGGCCCCGCCTACCACTGATCGCAGAAGTTTTCTGCGCGGTTGCTATTACCTACCGGAGACCGGTCATGACTTTTATTTCGACGCCCCTGTTGCGCCTTGCGTGCCTGACGGCATTGTTATTGGCGGTGCAGATTCTGCTGCCGCGCAGCGCACTCGCGGAGCTTAATCTCGAATCCGCAGAGGAACTGGCGCTGGACGCCGACCCCGCCATATTGGCCAGTCAGGCACGCGCCAGCGCGCTGCAGGACCAGGCGATCGCCGACGGCCAGCTGCCCGACCCGAAACTGTTTTTCAGTCTGAGAAACGTGCCGCTGGATGATTTCAGCATGAAACGCGAAGGCATGTCTCAGGCCGTGGCCGGCATTCGCCAGAGTTTCCCCCGGGGTCGAAGCCTGCATTACCAGCAGCAACGTACCCAGTGGCTGAGCAAGGCTGAAACCGCGGCGATGGAAAATACCCGTCGCACCATCCGCAGCGATGTACGCCAGAGCTACCTTGAGCTCTACTATCAGGAACAGGCCGCCGACATTGTCGATCGGACCCGCGGGCTGTTCGAGCAACTGGTCGAGATCACGCGCGCGCACTATGCTTCCGGGCGTGTCAGTCAACAGGATGTGCTGCTGGCGCAACTGGAACTCTCGCGCCTTGACGACAAAGCCACACAAATCCTCGCCCAAGCCGACGTCCAGCGGGCCACCTTGTCACGCTGGATTGGCCAGGCCGCCTGGCAACCGCTGGCGTCCGGCTTCCCCCGTCTGCCGGAACTGCCCACGCTGGCGGCGTTGCGCGCCTCGTTGACCCAGCATCCGGCGATCACTGCGGCCAGCGCCGAGGTGGAGGCCTCGCAACAGAGCGTCAACGTGGCGCGCGAGCAGTACAAACCCGGTTTCGACGTCGGCCTCGACTACAACAAACGCTTCGGCAACCTCAGCGACGGCCGCGACCGGCCGGATATGGCCACCGCCATGGTCACGCTCGATGTGCCGATATTTACCAACAAGCGCCAGGACAAGCGGCTTTCGGCGAGCCAGCAACAGGCCGACGCCGCCATGCAGGTTCGCGAGCGAAAATTGCGCGAACTGCAACGCAGCCTGGCCGCTGACTATGCGCGTTGGCGGCGCCTCGGCACGCAGGTGGACTTGTACCGCAAGCAACTGCTGCGCGAGTCTACCGCCAACGCCGAGGCCGCCGTCAACGCCTATCAAAGCGGTATTAACGAATTCAACACCTTGATGCGCGCCCGTATCGTCGAGCTGGACGTGCGCTTACAGGATTTGCGCCTGCGGGTTGACCGCGAGAAAACCCAGGCGCGCTTACTCTATCTAGCGGCTCCCATTGCGAGCGCAACCCCGAATCTGTCCGGAGAAGACCAATGAACAGCTTTCACGCAAGCCTACTCTTTATTCTGCTGCAGGCCACCTTGGCGTTTTCGCCCACGCCGCTTTACGCCGCCGGTGACGAGGCGAAAATTCTTTACTGGGTGGCGCCCATGGATCCGACTTACCGCAGCGACAAACCGGGTAAATCGCCAATGGGCATGGATCTGGTACCGGTCTATGCGGATCAGGCGGGCGGCGATGGCGATGTTGTCAGCATTGATCCCGCCATGGTGCAGAATCTTGGCGTACGTTCGGCCCTGGTTGAACGCGGGCCGCTGTGGCGGCGCATTAACGCGGTAGGCTACGTGGCCTTCGACGAACGCCACATCAGCCACCTGCATTTGCGCACCGATGGCTGGATTGAAAAACTGTATGTCAAGTCCAATGGCGAGCGGGTGAAAAAAGGCGACTTGCTGTTTGAACTGTATTCGCCGGATCTGGTGAACGCCCAGGAGGAATACATTCAGGCCCTGCGTGCCAACAATAATTATCTAAAAAATGCTTCGCGTGATCGGCTCGAAGCCCTCGGTGTCAGCAATGAACAAATACGCCAGGTAGCACGCGATCGCCGCGCCGCGCAACGCATCCGCGTGCATGCCAGCCAGGACGGAATTGTCGACAGCCTCAATGTGCGTGAAGGCATGTATGTGAAACCGGCCACCGAAGTCCTGGCGTTGGCCGATCTGTCCAGTGTCTGGTTGCTGGTCGATGTCTTTGAGCGTCAATCTGACTGGGTCGCCCCCGGTCAACCGGCCGAGGCCCGGCTGGGCTATGAGCCCGGGCGCGTCTGGAAAGGTAAGGTAGAGTTCGTCTATCCGACTATCGACCCCAAAACCCGTACCCTGCAGGCCCGGTTGGTATTCCAAAACCCGGACGAGACGCTTAAGCCGGATATGTACGCCGACGTCAACATCTACGCCGGTCCGAAACCCAACGTACTCAGCATCCCGCGCGAAGCACTGATCAAGACCGGTGACGGGCCACGCGTGGTTGTCGATCTCGGTGAGGGCAAGTTCAAGGCCCAGGAGGTTGTCGCCGGGATGGAAAGCGGCAACTTCGTGGAAATAATCTCCGGCCTGCGCGAAGGCGACCGGGTCGTCACCTCGGCGCAGTTTCTGATCGATTCCGAGGCCAGCCTGAAAGCCAGCTTTAGCCGCATGGACAGCGAACCGCAAACGGACAACAGCGCGAGCGGCGAGAAACCCATTATGGGTATGGGCGTGGTCAAGGAAATATTCGCCGCCGATAAGAAATTGAACCTGTCTCATGAACCCATCGCCGAACTGAACTGGCCGGCCATGAGCATGGACTTTCCGGTCGCAGACAGCGTCGATTTGAGCGGCCTGAAGGTCGGCGACGCGGTGCATTTCACTCTCCTCAAGGACGCTGAAGGGCGCTATGTCATCAACAGCATTCAGCTCAGCGGCGAGGAGAAGGCACCATGATCACCCGGATTATCCACTGGTCGTTGAACAACCGCTTTTTGGTGCTGTTGCTGACCCTGATTCTCACCGGATGGGGAATCTATTCAATAAAAAATACGCCCTTGGACGCCATTCCGGATTTATCCGATGTCCAGGTGATTATAAAAACCACCTATCCGGGACAGGCGCCGCAGGTGGTGGAGGATCAGGTCACCTACCCGCTGACCACAACGATGCTCTCGGTGCCCAAGGCGACGACGGTGCGCGGCTATTCGTTTTTCGGTGACTCATATGTCTATGTGCTGTTCGAAGACGGCACCGACCTTTACTGGGCACGCTCGCGGGTGCTCGAATACCTCAGTCAGGTGCAGAGTAATCTGCCCGCCGCCGCCTCCACCGCCCTGGGACCCGACGCTACCGGCGTTGGCTGGGTGTACGAATACGCGCTGGTCGATCGTAGCGGTAAACACGATATTTCCGAACTGCGCAGCCTCCAGGACTGGTTTCTGAAATTTGAGTTACAGACCGTACCGGGGGTTTCCGAGGTTTCGACCATCGGCGGGATGGTCAAACAATATCAGGTCGTGGTGGATCCGGATCGCCTGCGCGCCTACGGCATTCCGCTGGCGAAAGTGAAAACGGCCATTCAGCGGGGCAATCAGGAGGTCGGTGGATCGGTGATAGAAATGGCCGAAGCCGAGTACATGGTGCGCGCCACCGGTTACATCAAGGGGGTCGAGGAATTACGTCAAATACCGATCGACATCAACGCCAACGGCACTCCTGTGCTGCTCGGCGAAATCGCCGATGTGCGTATCGGACCGCAGATGCGTCGCGGCCTGGCCGAACTGGACGGCGAAGGCGAAGTGGTCGGCGGTGTGGTGATCATGCGCTGGGGTGAAAATGCGCTGAGCACGATTGACGGGGTCAAAGCCAAGCTCAAAGAACTCTCACGCAGTCTTCCGGATGGCGTGGAAATCGTCCCCGCCTACGACCGTTCCGGGTTGATCGAGCGCGCCATCGATACGCTGAAAGAAAAGCTGGTCGAGGAATTCATTGTGGTCGTGCTGGTATGCGCCGTGTTTCTGTTTCATTTGCGCTCGGCCCTGGTGGTCATTTTCAGTCTGCCGGTGGGTATTCTGGTGGCTTTTATTATCATGCACGGCCAGGGGATTAACGCCAACATCATGTCGTTGGGGGGTATTGCTATCGCCATCGGCGCCATGGTGGATGCCGCCATCGTGATGATCGAAAACGTGCACAAGCACCTGGAGCACGAGCTGGTAACCGCCGAGAACCGTTGGGAGATCATCGCCAAAGCCTCGGCGGAGGTAGGGCCGGCATTGTTTTTCTCGCTGCTGATTATTACGCTCAGCTTCCTGCCAGTGTTCACGCTCGAAGCACAGGAAGGTCGTCTTTTCGCTCCCCTGGCCTTCACCAAGACCTATGCCATGGCCGGCGCCGCCGGCCTGTCAATCACCCTGGTGCCGGTGCTGATGGGCTACTTTATCCGCGGCAAAATTCTTGCCGAGAACAAGAATCCGGTCAACCGTATGCTGATCGCCGTCTATAAGCCCCTCATTCACTGGATTCTGCGATCACCCAAAACCGTGTTACTGGTCTCGGCGCTGGCGGCAAGTTCCGCGCTCTGGCCGCTGGCCGGCTGGTGGCCGTTGCAGAGCAGCCTGGGGTCGGAGTTCATGCCCGATCTGGATGAGGGCGATTTGTTGTATATGCCAAGCGCCTTCCCGGCGGTTTCCATCGGCAAAGCCCAACAGATCCTCCAGCAGACCGATCGCCTGATCAAAACGGTGCCCGAGGTGAAACGGGTTTTCGGTAAAATGGGACGCGCGGAGTCGGCGACCGATCCTGCCCCGTTGACGATGGTGGAAACCACCATTCAGCTCAAACCCCGCGATCAATGGCGCGAAGGTATGACCATGGAGAAGTTGCGCCGCGAGCTCGACGCGCTGGTGCAGATTCCCGGCATCAGCAACGCCTGGGTGATGCCGATCAAAAACCGCATCGACATGCTGGCGACCGGAATCAAAACGCCGGTCGGCGTCAAAGTGGCCGGCCCGGATCTGGCGGTGATTCAAAAAATCGGCCAGGACATTGAGCGCGTGCTGACCCCGGTGAAAGGCACCGTTTCGGTGTTTTCGGAACGCGTGGTCGGCGGGCGTTATGTGCTGGTCGATATCGATCGCGCCGCGGCTTCGCGCTACGGCCTGAACGTCGCCGATATACAGGAAATCGTCAGCACCGCCGTCGGCGGTATGAATGTCACCGAAAGTATCGAAGGCCTGGAACGCTACCCCGTGAATTTGCGTTACCCCCGCGACGTACGCGACTCCGAAAGCAAACTTGCAGAGCTGCCGATACAGACGCCGATCGGTGCACAGATCGCCCTTGGCGATGTCGCCGACGTCAAGATCGTCGGCGGGCCCGGTATGATTAAAAGCGAAAACGCCCGCCTCAACGGCTGGATCTATATCGATATCCAGGACCGCGACCTGGGCTCTTACGTCAAAGACGCCAAACGGGTAGTGGCCGAGCAGGTCGATTTGCCCGCCGGCTATTCACTCAACTGGTCGGGGCAGTACGAATACATGGAGCGGGCCAAAGAGCGCCTGTCCACCGTCGTCCCGGTTACCCTGGCGATTATTGTACTGCTCCTGTATCTGAATTTCCGGCGCGTGGCCGAAGTGCTGATCATCCTGGCCACTTTGCCACTGGCGCTGGTCGGCGGGATCTGGCTGCTGTTCTGGTTGCACTACGATCTGTCGGTGGCCGTGGGTGTCGGTTTTATCGCGCTGGCCGGCGTGTCGGTCGAAATCGGCGTGGTGATGCTGGTGTACTTGAATCAGGCCTTTCGCCGGCACCAGGAGCGGGCCCAGGCCGAGAACCGCGTCATGAACGCCGCTAATCTTCGTGAGGCAATTATCGAAGGTGCGCTGTTGCGCGTGCGCCCGATCATGATGACCGTATCGGCGATTATCGCCGGCCTGCTGCCGATCATGTTGGGCAGCGGCACCGGGTCGGAAGTTATGCGCCGGATTGCCTCGCCGATGGTCGGCGGCATGCTCAGTGCCACGGTGCTGACTCTGCTGGTGATTCCCGCGACTTTTCTTCTCTGGCGCAGACGGGGAATAAAACATGCTGGCGAGGAGTAAGCCCTGCCCGGCGCCATCGACACGTAGTGGCGCGGCAGCAGTAGTCCGTTCGGCATCAACAGGTCTCTGATGTGTCAGGGTTTCCCTTGTCGTCAGGAAAGTCTTACAGAGCCTGGCGAGGCGCTCTGCAAAGTTGTATTTCAGGGCGCAATTTCATACGCTGAGAGGTGTCTATACTTTCGCCAGAATATCGAGCCTAAGCTATACCCTCTTTACGCTGTTCCGATTGTCTGAATACAGGAGTGAAGTTTATGTCGAAGATGTGGGTTCTTGTCGCAGAAAGCAGTCGGGCGAAAATATACAAAGTTAACGGTCACCGTGCTCCCATCACAGAAATCGACGCCATGGTGCACCCGGAGTGTCGCATGCACGAAGGCGACCTGGTCACCGACAGCGCCGGTAGCGACGGCGGCAGTGTCGGCCAGGGTCGGCACCTGCTGGACAACAAAATCAGCGCCAAGGACCACGAGTCGTTGGAGTTTGCGCGTGAATTGGCGAGCTACCTCGAAAACGCCAGGACCAGCAGCGATTTCGACCGATTGGTGTTGATTGCTCCGCCGGCTTTTCTCGGCAATTTGCGTCACACCCTCAGTAAGGAAGTCATGTCCCTGGTGTCGCGACAGGTGGACAAAAATCTGGTGCAGAAATCGCCGGAGGTGGTACGCGGCTATCTCTAACCGGCGCTCCCGGTGCAAATCGCCCGCCCGGCCGCCAAGCCGCCGGGCGGCGTTTACCGCCGTCATTACAGGCAAAGCCTCTTGAGCATCGAGGGTTATAAGCTGTTCACCGACGGCGATAGCCTCTACGAGGACATGCTGACCAGCATCGCCGGCGCCGAGAAAGAAGTACTGCTGGAATGTTATATCTTTGCCTACGACGAAATCGGCCGGCGTTTTATCGACGCACTGATCGATAAGGCCGGCAGCGGCGTGCGCGTGCGTCTGCACCTCGATGCCGCCGGCTCGATGTTCTGGCAATCGCGGGAACTGTCCAGGCGGGTGCGTCACAGCCGAGTGCAGCTGCGCTGGTTTCACCGCTGGGACTGGCGCCGACCGTGGCGCTATAACCGGCGTAATCACCGTAAACTGCTGGTCGTCGATGGCTGTTGTGCCTATGTGGGCGGTTTTAATATTCACCGCGAGAGTTCGCGCACTTTCTCTCAGGACCAGTGCTGGCGCGACACTCACATCCGCTTTACCGGCGACCTCGCCGAACAGGCGCAGCGGCTGTTCAACCGCTTCTGGATCCGGCGCAAGCGCCGTGACGCGCCGCAGCCGGTCGCCGATGATGTGTTACTGACCAACTACATGCGCGGTGCCCGGCGTCAGCTCAATGGCACTTTCGCCAGTATGCTCTCGCACGCCCGCCGGACAATATTCATCACCACCCCTTATTTCGTCCCGGAAAGGCGCCTGCGCCGCCAGATCACCGCCGCCGCCGCTCGTGGCGTCGACGTGCGTCTGCTGGTCCCCGGCAAAAGCGACGTGCGCCTGGCCCAGTGGGCCGCCCGCGCCGTCTACGACAGCCTGCTGGCCAGCGGCGTCAGGGTGTTCGAGTATCAGCCGCGCCTGCTGCACGCCAAAACCATCGTCGTTGACAGCAGCCATGCGACCATCGGCACCGCCAATATCGACTACCGCAGTTTTCGACTCAACTATGAACTCAACCTGTTCACCCGCAACAGCCGCCTGTGCACCGAACTGGTCGAACAGTTTCAGCGCGATCTCGAATACAGCGAGGAAATTCACGCCGACCGCTGGGCGCGACGCCCCTGGCTTGCCAAATTGCCGGAGTTGGCCGGCTGGCTGACGCGACGCTGGCTGTGAACACCGCCCGGCTACACACGGCGGGCGATTACCTGACATAATCACGGCGGCGCCAACCGGGGAGGAACAGTATGGGCAAAGACACGGTCACGATCACCGACAACCGCAGCGGCAGGCAGGTCGAACTGCCGCTGCTGGCGGCAACGCAGGGACCCTACGCGCTCGATATCGGGCGGTTTTTCAGCGAGCTCGGTTACTTCACCTATGACCCCGGGTTTCTGTCCACCGCCAGCTGCAACAGCGCCCTGACCTACCTCGACGGCGCCGAGGGCGTGCTGCAGTATCGAGGTTATCCCATTGAGCAGCTGGCCGAACACAGCAATTTTCTCGAAGTCGCCTACCTGATGTTGTACGGCGAGCTACCGAATCGAGGCCAGCAGGAAAACTTCAACACCATTATTACGCATCACAGCATGCTCAATGAGGCGTTGAAAAGTTTTTTCCACGGCTTCTACCACGACGCCCATCCGATGGCGATTATGGTCGGCGTGGTTGGATCGCTGTCGGCTTTCTATCATGATTCGACCGATATCACCAATGAGCGCCACCGTGAAATAGCCGCTCATCGGATGATCGCGAAAATGCCCAGCATCGCCGCCGCCAGTTACAAACACTCGATCGGCGAACCGCAAGTCTACCCGGACAATTCCCTGAGCTACACGGGCAACCTGCTCAATATGATGTTCTCCGTGCCCTGCGAAGCCTATGCGATCGATCCTGTCGCGGAGAAAGCGCTGGATCTGATTTTCATTCTGCACATCGATCACGAGCAGAACGCCAGCACCTCGACGGTCAGACTGGCGGGCAGCTCCGGGGCCAACCCTTTCGCCTGTATCGCCTCGGGTATCGCCGCGCTCTGGGGCCCCGCCCACGGCGGCGCCAACGAAGCGGTACTGGATATGCTGGATGAAATCGGTGAAGTCAAGAATATTCCCACATTCCTGGCGCGCGCCAAGGATAAAAACGATCCCTTCCGCTTAATGGGCTTCGGTCACCGCGTCTACAAAAATTATGATCCGCGCGCGCGCATCATCCGTAGCATGTGCCACGAGGTGCTGGAAAAATTGGGGGACGCCAACGACCCGCGCTTCGAGCTGGCGCTGCGACTGGAGGAGATCGCCCTGCAGGATGAGTACTTTATCGAACGCAAACTTTACCCCAATGTCGATTTTTACTCCGGCGTGATCTATAAGGCATTGGGTATTCCGAGGAACATGTTTACCGTCATGTTTGCCATCGCCCGTACCGTAGGCTGGGTCGCCCAGTGGATGGAGATGATCGCCGAAGACAATCAGCGCATCGGTCGTCCGCGACAACTGTATGTGGGCCACGGACCACGCGACTACCGGCCGATGGATCAGCGATGAGGAGGCAACACCCATGAGCCAGGCGGAATTCGCGCTGGATGAGGGGCTGTGCTATCTCAATCATGCCGCCGTCTCCCCGTGGCCGCAGCGCACCGTGCGTGCCGTTGAGCGCTTTGCCGATGAAAACGCTCGCCTGGGCTCGCGGCATTTTGTCCGCTGGCAGCAAATCGAGCAGGAGCTGCGCGACTACTTGCGGCAACTGATCAATGCCGCCGATATCGAGGAAATCGCGTTGCTCAAAAGCACCTCCGAAGCCTTGTCGGTGGTCGCCTGGGGCATCGACTGGCAAGCGGGCGACCAGGTGGTGATAACGGATCAGGAATTTCCCTCCAACCGTATCGTCTGGGAGTCGTTGCGCTGCCTCGGCGTCGAGGTGATCGAGGCCGATATCAGCAAGCGGCGCGACAGCGCTGAAAGCGCTGTTATCGATGCCATCACCGCGCGCACCCGCTTGGTGTCGGTAAGCGCTGTTCAATACAGCAGCGGACTGGCGCTCGATCTGGTGGCCATAGGCGCGGCCTGCCGGCGGCGCGAGGTGGCTTTTTGTGTCGATGCCATCCAGAGTATCGGTGCCCGTCCATTCGATGTGCAGGCCTGCCAGGCCGACTTTGTCATGGCCGACGGCCACAAGTGGATGCTCGGCCCCGAGGGTTTAGCCTTGTTTTACTGCCGGCGCGAGTGGTTGTCGCGTCTGATGTTGCGTCAGTACGGTTGGCACATGGTCGAAGCCATGGGGGACTTTGACAACCGTGATTGGCAGCCCGCTCACAGCGCACGGCGTTTCGAGTGCGGCAGTCCCAATATGCTCGGCACTCACGCCCTGCACGCCAGCGTCAGTCTGCTGCTGGAAATCGGGTCTCAGAAAATACATGAACTAATTTCTGAAAAAGCATCTTATTTAATTGATAAATTAAATAAAAATGGCTTCAATATTCTTTCCGAGGTGCATCCGGACCGTCGTGCGGGAATTATCACCTTCGAGCGTCCGGGCGTAAATACGTCGGACCTCTACGACTACTTGCAGGCGCAGGGGGTAATTTGCGCGCTGCGCGGTGGCGGAATCCGCTTTTCACCGCATTTTTATACCCCCGAGGCGGTCCTGGAACGGGCGCTGTCGCTGGTGCTGGCCTTTGAATAGGCTGCTTATCAACCGCTTATACCGCCTTCTCAGCCTCGGCCTGAAAATGCCGCTATCCTTACTATAGCCGCACCTCGATTCAGCGCAGCACAACTCGATGTCTTGGCGGGGGTCTAATTACAGAGGTGCGAAACGCTGGGTCGTCGCGTGTCCGGCTTCGACCCGCACCTGAGAAAATTCACTCTTGCGGAGGTTGTATGGGGCTGAATCCCGCAGCCTGGCTGGGAAAGAAAATCGTCCGCTGGCTGACGACCGAGCGCTTTCACGCCGCGTCTCCCATGTGCGATTTTGACCGACTCCGCTACGAGATCCGTCCCTGCGACGTGCTGCTGGTCGAAGGCCGCAGTCATATTGCCGATATCATCCGTACCGTCACTCAGAGCACCTGGTCGCACTCGGCCTTGTACATCGGGCGTATCCACGACATCGACGATGAGGAACTGCGCGAAAAAGTCCTGTCGTTCTACGCCGGTGACCCCAACGAACAACTGATTATCGAAGCCTGGCTGGGTGAAGGCACTGTGGTCAGTCCGTTGAGCAAATACCGTAGCGACTCGTTGCGGGTGTGCCGCCCGGTGGGGCTGTCGCGCCAGGATGCGCAACAAGTCCTCAAGTTCGCGCTGCAGCATCTGGGTTTTGATTACGATCTGCGGCAATTAATCGATCTGGCGCGTTTTCTGTTTCCCTACAGCTTCATTCCCCGGCGCTGGCGCTCCAGTTTATTTCAGCACAACGCCGGGTCACCGACCCGTTCGGTCTGCTCATCGATGATTGCCGCGGCGTTTGCCTCGGTGAAATTCCCGCTGTTGCCGGTACTGGAACGCGACGGCCTGGGTAAGCTGCGGATGGTTCCGCGCAACACCCGTTTGTTCACACCGCGTGATTTTGATTACTCGCCGTATTTCGACATTATTAAATGCCCGCTCCTGGATTTCAGCAAATATTCCTCCTACCGGGAATTACCCTGGGCGATTGACGGGCGCATCTGCAACGCCGAGGGTGACTGCTACGTGACCGGCCTGGAGATCGATCCGGCCACCGGACTGGCGGTCGATATAATCGACCAGGAAGCGCCGGGCAAGTTGCGGCAAACCGCTGCCGACAGCGACGACGTGAAAGAAGCGGAAACTTCCTGACGGAGGCAGCCATGAGCGTGTTCATCGAACTGATTGTGGTTTTCACGCTGGCGTGGGTGCTGGCGGCGAGGCGCTCGCCGGGATGGCTGTGGACTGCCGCCACCGCGCTCTACCTGCTCGTCTGGCCGTTTTACCATGAGCTTAGCGCCTGGGTGCTGGCACCGGTGTGGCTGGTGTTTGTGCCGCTGGCCGTGGCATTGGGCTTTCCGGCATTGCGTCGCACGCTGTTCAGCGCCCGCATAATGAAGCTTTTTCAGCGCATGACGCCGGCGATGTCGGCGACCGAGCGCGAGGCGCTCGAGGCCGGCACCACCTGGTGGGAGGCGCAGTTGTTCAGCGGCGCGCCCGACTGGTCTCACTTGCTCGGCTACCCGCAACCCCGGCTCAGCGACGAGGAACAGGCATTCATCGACGGACCGGTCAACACGTTGTGCTCGATGATCGACGACTGGAGCATCACCGAGCAACTGCACGACCTGCCGGCGCCGGTGTGGGAGTTTCTCAAACAGCAGCGTTTCTTCGGCATGATTATACCCAAGCTTTATGGCGGCCTGGAATTCAGTGCCCACGGCCATTCCAGTGTCGTCATGAAAATCGCCAGTCGTAGTATCACCACGGCGGTCACCGCCATGGTGCCCAATTCGCTGGGGCCGGCGCAGCTACTGCTGCAATACGGCACCGAGGCGCAGAAGGAACACTATCTGCCGCGACTGGCGTGTGGCGAGGAAATCCCCTGCTTCGCCTTGACCGGGCCAGAGGCGGGCAGCGACGCCGCCGCCATGCCCGATCGCGGCGTCGTCTGTCGCGAACTGTTCGACGGCGAACAGCGTCTGTGCATCCGCCTCAACTGGGAAAAGCGCTATATTACCCTCGGTCCGGTGGCCACCGTACTGGGGCTGGCGTTCAAGCTTTACGACCCGGACCATCTGCTCGGCGAGACCGAGGAGCTCGGGATTACGCTGGCGCTCATCCCGACCACTACCGCGGGCGTCGAGATAGGCCGGCGCCATTTACCGTTGAACCAAGCGTTCATGAACGGCCCCAATCGCGGACACGACGTTCTCATTCCACTGGAGTGGATTATCGGCGGTCAGGCGTGCATCGGTCAGGGCTGGCGCATGCTGATGGAGTGTCTGGCCGACGGCAGAGCGATTTCCTTACCGGCGCTCAGCACCGGGGCGGGCAAACTGGCCGCGCGCGCCTGTGGCGCTTACGCGGCGGTGCGCAAGCAGTTCAAAACGCCCATCGGCCGCTTCGAAGGGGTGGCCGAAGTGCTCGGGCGAATCGCCGGCAACGCCTACCTGATGGATGCCGCCCGCGGCCTTACCACGCTGGCCGTGGACAAGCACGAAAAACCATCCGTCGCCTCGGCGATTGTCAAATACCATTTGACCGAACGCATGCGCAAAGTGATCGACGATGCCATGGATATACACGGCGGTCGCGGTATTTGCATGGGGCCGCGCAACTACCTCGGGCGTGTCTACCAGGCGATACCGATCAGTATCACGGTCGAGGGCGCCAACATACTCACCCGCAGCCTGATCATTTTTGGCCAGGGCGCGCTGCGCTGCCACCCTTTTTTGCTGGAGGAAATACGCAGTGCACAGGACTCTAATGTAGAGCGCTTCGATGGCGCGCTCTTCGGTCATCTGCGTTTGTTACTCAGCAACCTCGCCCGCGCGGTGTTTCATGGCCTCACCGGAGCGCGCTTTGCCCGCGCTCCGGAACAGCGCCAGGAAGCCGTGCACTATCGTCAGCTGACGCGCATGTGCGCGGTGTTCGCCGTCACCGCGGAAGCCGCGCTGCTGACACTCGGTGGCAACCTGAAGCGCCGCGAGTCCTTGTCGGCCAGACTGGGCGATGTGCTGAGTCATCTCTACCTGGCCTCAGCGGCCCTGAAGCGCTTCGCCGATCAGGGTCGCCAGGCCGTCGACCGGCCGTTGCTGGAATGGGCCATGCAGGACTGTCTTTACAACATGCAGACCAAACTGTTCGAGGTCTACGCTAATTTCCCGGGACGCTTGCAGGGAGCTCTGTTGAAAACCATACTGTTCCCGTTCGGCGCCGTTTACCGGGCGCCCGACGATGCGCTGGTGCAGCGTGCGGCCAATGTCATCCAGCGCTGGGGTGCCGGGCGCGATCGGCTCACTGAAGGATTGTACCTTTCCACGGACGAGGCCGATGCGCTGGCACAACTTGAAGTCGCGCTCGAAAGGACCACGGCCGCGCAACCGGTGCTGACGCTCTTGCGTCGCGCCATGCGCAGTGGAGAGTTGGCGTCGGGCGACCCCGAAAGCAGCCTGGTGGAAGCTGTTGCCGGCGATATCATCGACGCACGCGCCGCGGCCCAGGTAAGAGCTGCGGTCGCCGCCCGGCGCGCGGTTATCGGTGTCGATGATTTTCCGGCGACTTACTGGAAGGAGGAGCAGCATTCATGGCAGCAGCCGTCAACCCACTCGCATCAGGCCGGCCGGTCTACATCGTAGACGGCAGGCGTACGCCTTTTCTCCGCGCGCGCGGTGTCCCAGGCCCCTTTCACGCCGCCGATCTGGCCTTTCAGGCCGCCCGCGCCCTGCTCTATCGGCAACCCTTTGCGCCCGAAACTTTCGATCAGGTGATTCTCGGCTGTGTCATGCCCGGCGCCGACGAGGCCAATATCGCCCGCGTCGTCGCCCTGCGGCTGGGCTGCGGCGAAAAAACCCCGGCCTGGACCGTGCAGCGCAACTGTGCCTCGGGTCTGCAGGCCTTGGATAGTGCCGCCCAGGACATCGCCAGCGGCCGCTCGCAACTGGTTCTGGCCGGCGGGGTTGAGGCGATGAGTCACGCACCGTTGTTGTTCAGCGAAGCCATGGCTGCCTGGTTGGGCCATTTCAACAAAGCCCGCGGCCTCGGCGCCAAAGCGCGTAGCGCCCTGGCGTTTCGACCGGCGCTACTGCAACCGGTGATCGCTTTACTGCGCGGTCTCACCGATCCGATCGTCGGACTCAATATGGGCCAGACCGCCGAGATTCTCGCCCACCGTTTCGCCATCACCCGGGAGCATATGGACAGTTACGCGCTGCGCAGCCACCAGCGCCTGGCCGCGGCCCAGGAGCAGCAACACCTCGATGAAATCGAAGTCATCTACGACTCGCGGGGACGCTACTACGCCGCCGATGACGGTCTTCGCGCCGATACCAGCATGGCGCAACTGGCGCGCCTGAAGCCGGTCTTCGACCGGCCGTTCGGCAAGGTCACCGCCGGCAACAGCGCCCAGGTCACCGATGGCGCCGCCTGGCTGATACTGGCAGGAGAGGATGCCGTCGAGCGCTACCGGCTGCCGGTACTGGCACGGGTGCTGGATACTCAGTGGGCGGGGGTCGATCCCGCCCAGATGGGCCTCGGCCCGGTGCACGCCATGGCGCCGCTAATGACGCGCAATGCATTGGGCAGCGAGGACATCGACTACTGGGAAATCAACGAAGCGTTCGCCGCCCAGGTTCAGGCCTGTCTCTACGCCTGGCAGGACCGGGACTATTGCCGCGACGAACTCGGGCTGGAACAACCCTTCGCAGCGATTGACGAGGAACACCTGAATGTTGATGGCGGCGGCGTCTCGCTCGGTCACCCGGTCGGTGCCAGTGGTGCGCGCATTGTGCTGCATCTGGCCAAAACGCTGCAACGTACCGGGGCGCAACGCGGCATGGCCAGCCTGTGTATCGGCGGTGGCCAGGGCGGCGCCATGCTGATCGAAGGAGTCGCCTGATGGACACCCCCGCCAGAGACGCCGATCTGTATACCGTCATCGACGACGACAATGTCGCCTGGCTGCACTTCGACAAGCGCGACAGTAGCACCAATGTACTCTCGGCGCCGGTGCTCGAAGCCTTTTACGCGGAGCTTCTGGCGCTGACCGAGCGCGCGCCGCGCGGCCTGGTGATTCTCTCCGACAAGCCCAACGGTTTTATCGCCGGCGCCGACGTGCGCGAATTTGCCCGCCTGGAGAATCGCGAGCAGGCGCTGGCGGCAATTCAGCGCGGCCAGGAAGTCTTCGACCGGCTCGCCGCACTGCCGTTTCCAAGTGTCGCTCTGATCCACGGTTTCTGTCTCGGTGGCGGGCTGGAACTGGCGCTGGCCTGCCGTTACCGTATCGCCCGCGATGACCCCTCGACCCGTCTGGGTCTGCCGGAGGTGCGTCTCGGTATCCATCCGGGCTTCGGTGGCTCGGCGCGTCTGTGTCCGCTGGTCGGCGCCATGCACGCCATGGACCTAATGTTGAGCGGACGCAGTGTCGATGCGCGCGCGGCAAAGCGTATGGGCTTCGTCGATCACGCGGTGGCGCAACGCCACTTGCACCGCGCCGCCTGTCAACTGATTCTGGATCCACCCTTTGCACACCGCGCGAGCCGCTTGCAACGACTCAGTAACCACGCCTGGGTCCGTCCGGCGCTGGCCGGAGTATTGCGCCGCCAGGTGGCCAAAAAAGCCCGTCCCGATCACTACCCCGCCCCTTATGCGCTGATCGAGCTGTGGCGCGAGCACGGCGATCGGGTGCGCGAGATGATGCACGCCGAGGCCGAATCGGTGGCCGATCTGGTTGTCGGCTCGACTGCGCAGAATCTGATCCGCGCCTTTGTTCTGCAGGACAATCTCAAGGCGCTGGGACGCGGCAGCGATTTTCGTCCACAGCATGTCCACGTCGTCGGCGCCGGTATCATGGGCGGCGACATCGCCGCCTGGTGCGCCCTGCGTGGCATGCAGGTGACCCTCGCCGATCAGTCGCCGGAGCGTATCGCGCCGGCGATAAAACGCGCCGCGGGGCTGTTCAAGAAGCGTCTGAAACGCCCGCGTCCGATGCAAGAGGCCATGGATCGCCTGATGCCCGATCACCAGAGCCTGGGTGTGGAGCGCGCCGACGTGGTGATCGAGGCTATCTTCGAAGACGCCGAGGCGAAACGCGCGCTGTACCGACAGCTCGAACCACGGATGAAAGCCGGGGCTTTATTGGCCACCAATACCTCCAGCTTGCCGCTGCAGGAACTGCGTAGCGTCCTGGCGCGACCGGAGCGCTTGGTGGGCCTGCATTTTTTCAATCCGGTGGCAAAAATGCAGTTGGTCGAAATCGTGCGTGACGAACTGACCGACAGCGACTGTGTCGCCCGGGCGATCGGTTTCACCCGCCGTATCGAGCGTCTGCCGCTGCCGGTCAGCAGCACCCCGGGGTTTCTCATTAACCGCATCCTGATGCCGTATCTGCTCGAAGCCGTGGAGCTGGAAACCGAAGGTGTCCCGGTGACCGAAATCGACCGTCAGGCGCTCGCTTTCGGGATGCCGATGGGGCCGGTGGAACTGGCCGACACCGTGGGTCTGGATATCTGCCTGCACGTGGCCGAAATTCTCTCCTCGCATCTGGGCACCAGCGTGCCGCAACGCCTGCACGAACTGGTCGGGCAGCGACGGCTCGGGCGCAAGACCGGTGAGGGGTTTTACCATTACAAAAACGGCAAACCGGTAAAGAAGCCCGTGCCACGCGGATTTCAGGGCGACAGCGAGATTATCGACCGACTGATTCTGCGCATGCTCAACGAAGTGGTCGCATGTCTGCGCGAAGGCGTCGTCGCCGACACCGAGCTATTGGACGGCGGCATGATTTACGGCACCGGCTTCGCGCCGTTTCGCGGCGGACCGTCACACTATATCCGCACAGTGGGAGCCGACACGCTCTATCAGCAACTGCAGACTCTGGAGCAGCGCCACGGCGCCCGTTTCAGTCCGGACGCCGGCTGGGACAAAATGGCCGGCTTTATCGAACCCCCACCGGGGAGCGGCTAAACGCCTATGGGTAAGCCCGGCAGGCACTCCCCCATCACCGTGGACGCGGCCGGCAGTCTGTGCGGTCTGTTTTACCAACGCGTGCAGCGCTCGCCGGCAGCCCCGGCCTACCGCTACTACGACACTGCGCACGATAACTGGAAACAACTGAACTGGGCCGAGGCCGGCGCCCTGGTGGCGCGCTGGCAGCTGGCAATGCGGGGTGAAAACCTTCAGCCCGGAGAGCGCGTCGCGATCATGCTGCAGAACTGTCCCGAGTGGGTCATGTTCGACCAGTCGGCCCTGGCCAACGCTCTGGTGGTGGTGCCTCTGTACACCCAGGACCGGGCGGCAAATGTCGCTTATATTCTCAAAGACGCCGGTGTCAAGCTATTGCTGCTGGGAGGCCAGGCACACTGGGACAGTCTGCAGCCGGTATGGGATCAACTCGATTTCATCAACCGTATTGTCAGCCTGGAGCACATCGATACCGCGGGGCATGCTGACAGTCGTCTGAAAACGGTGGGCGAATGGCTTCCGGACCGGGCCGAATTGACGCGTACGGACATTCACCGTGACACGCTGGCCACGATTGTCTACACCTCCGGCACCACAGGACGGCCCAAAGGCGTAATGCTCAGCCACGGCAATATTCTCTGGAACGCCGCGCGCAGCCTGCAAACGGTCGAGTGCGACGCCGACGAACTGTTTCTGTCCTTTTTGCCCCTGTCGCATATGCTGGAGCGCACCGCCGGTTATTATTTGCCCATGATCCTCGGCGCCTGCGTGGCCTATAATCGTTCCATCGCGCAGTTGGCGGACGATCTACTCGCGGTCAGACCGACTATTATCATTTCCGTACCACGTATTTTCGAGCGCGTGCACAACAAGATTCAACTCGGACTCGAAGAAAAATCCCCCCTCGCCAGAACCCTGTTCCGCGTCGCCGTGGATACCGGCTGGCAGCGTTTCGAGCACGCCCAGGGGCGTGCCCCCTGGCGTGCGAAGCTACTGCTGTGGCCGATACTGAAAAAGCTGGTGGCGGAAAAAGTGACGGCGAAACTCGGTGGGCGCTTGCGTGTCGCGGTGGTAGGCGGGGCGCCGTTACCCGGTGGCGTGGCGCGCCTTTTTCTCGGTCTTGGTCTGCCGCTGATACAGGGCTACGGACTGACCGAAACCAGCCCTGTCATCAGCGTGAATCGGGTCGAAGACAATGATCCGGCCAGCGCCGGTTGCCTGCTCGAGGATGTGCAAGCACGTATCGGCGAACAGGAGGAACTGTTGGTACGCAGTCCGGGGGTCATGCTCGGCTACTGGAATAACCCCCAGGCCAGTCGCGATATGATCGACGACGAGGGCTGGCTGCACACCGGCGACAAAGCCCGCCTGCAAGGCACCCATCTCTACATCACCGGTCGCTTAAAAGAGATTCTGGTGCTCGCCAACGGTGAAAAAATTCCGCCGGCGGATATGGAGATGGCTATCTGCATGGATGCTCTGTTCGAGCAGGCGATGGTGATCGGCGACGGCCGGCCCTATCTGAGCGCCCTGGTGGTACTCAACAGGGAACAATGGCAGTTGCTGGCCAAACGGCTGCGGCTCGACGCCGACGACCCGGCCGCCTGCAACCTTGGTCAGATCAAAGAAATCGTCCTGGAACGGCTGACCAGACAGATCAGCGCTTTTCCCGGCTACGCACAGATACGCGCCATTCATTGCCAGCTCGACCCCTGGACGATTGAAGACGGTCTGATGACGCCGACGCTGAAACTCAAGCGCGATCAGGTCTTCCAGCGCTTCCAGGCCGACATCGAGGCGTTCTACGCCGGCCATTGAGGCCGCCTTGATCACAGCGCCGAAGGCTCCATATCCGGCTTGAGCGGCGCGCTGAGCGCGCCCTGCCCGGCGTCGACGCTCGGCATCTGTTTGCGCCTTTCGTGTTTTTGGTAGTACAGCAGATCTTTGATGATCGCCTCGGCGATGAAGTCATGCTCGATAAACGCCAGCCCGAGATCCTGGCCGTCGGCGTGTATCACCCGGGCATACATTTTCCGGTACAGGGTCTCGCGGCCGGTCCAAATTCTGAAGTTGAGAGTCACTGCGCGCTGCTCGGCGCAAACTGCGCCTTTCCACAGGTGCACGGAGACACCGCGACGGCTGATATCCGCGGCGAAGCCGTAACAACGCTCGGCTCCCGGTTGGGCGATTTCCACATCCACTTCGATCTGTTTACGTGTTACCTGTCGTCGTTCCACGGCAGAGCCTCTGGTGCAAGGTGGCGGCGGGTTTTCGTGCACGCACGAAGCACGCCGGAAAAGCCATGTCCGTGTTCGATATCTGCGCCATCCCGGCGTCTGTGGCTGGTGTGGTTGCTATTGCGAAAGGGGTGTCCGTTCCCGGCACATCAGGGCTTCGCGGAGCCGTATTCTGTGTCCTGGTGCAAATATAACGGCAGATATGTGACCGACTTAACAGCGGGGCAACCCCGCCCTACCACAGTAAATCACATTAACTATTAGATGTATCTGATTATTTTTATTGATAATAAACTTGATTCAGTGTGACTTTTTCTGAAAGGCCGCGTTCTTAGCCTCGAGCTTACCGATCAGGCCTTCCAGGTTGCCGTGCGCCAGCTCGCTGGCGTATTCAGAACGGTAGTTGATCAGCAGGCTGATACCGTCAGCCACCACGTCGTAAATCTTCCATTTCCCATTATCCTGATAGAGACGGTAGTCGACCTGGATATCCGGTTTGCCGGGGCTTTTGACTGTCGTCGTCACCAACACCCGCTCGGAGTCAGGCAATTTTTGCGTGTCGAGAACCGTCACCGTCTGCCCCTCGTAACGCCCGAAAACCGACGCGTAAGTATTCGTCAACAGTTGTTTGAACGCGGCGGTGAACTGTTCACGCTGAGTTTCCTCGGCCCCGCGCCAGTAGCGCCCCAGCACCTGGGCCGACATCAACTTAAAATCGAAATACGGCACCACCTGCTGTTCGATCAGTTCCACCAGTTTGGCCTGGCTCATGGCATTGTTGCCGCGCTGGGCGCGCAAGGTGTCCAGAACATTGCCGGTCACTGAACGGATCAGCGCCTGCGGCGAATCGGTCGCCGCCAACACACCAGCCGTTGTGCTCAGCAGCCAGGCCGCAAGGATGACCGCAAACGCACCCAGGGTATGCCGCCTCTCAAGCTTAACCATCCTCTGTCTCCTTAAGCGCCCATAACGAGTAACTTTATACCACTCAGAGGTAAGCCTTTATACCTCAGCGGGGAAAAACCCGCGGCACACAATGGAATAGCGCCGCGGCGTTCAAACCTGGCCGGCTGTTGTCCTTGGCACGCTACGAAACAGCGAATAAAAATTGTCCGTGGTGGCCGCCGCCACGCCGGCCAGGCTCGTATCGCGCAGCTCGGCAATAAACTCGGCAACATAACGGACGTAGGCCGGTTGATTGGTTTTACCGCGTTTTGGCACGGGCGCAAGATACGGCGAATCGGTCTCCACCAGCATTCTCTCCAGCGGCAGCTGGCGCGCGACGGTCTGTAGCTCGCGGGCGTTTTTGAACGTCACGATGCCCGAAAACGAAATATAAAAATTCATTTCCATGGCTGCTTTGGCCATCTCCCAGTCTTCGGTGAAACAATGTAATACGCCACCGGTCTCGGCGGCATTTTCCTCGGCCAGAATTTTCAGCGTGTCTTCCCGGGCGGCGCGCGTGTGCACGATCAGCGGCTTTTTTATCTCACGCGCGGCGCGTATATGACGCCGGAACCGCTCGCGCTGCCATTCAACATCACCCTCGCTGCGAAAATAATCAAGGCCGGTCTCGCCCACCGCGACAATCCGTTCCTGATCGGCCAGCGCGCACAATTGAGCGACCGTGGGTTCTTCCACATCGGTGCCATCCGGATGCACGCCCACCGAGGCCGATATCTGCGGGTAGGGCATGATCAGCTGCATCATCGCCGCAAAGCGTTCCAGGCTGACCGACACGCACAGCAGATGCTCAACGCCCTGCCCGCCGGCCGCATCGAGCAGCTCCGGTAACGCCGTGGCGTCTTTGCAGAGTAAATCCAGATGACAGTGGGAATCGACTAACATGGTGTATTGAGTGCGGCGGCAAGCCGGTGGCCCGCCGGCAGGTTTTACATGGTATGGGTCGGACGATCGGCGGTCAACGCACCGGCCAGATAGGTCTCGATTTTTTTCTGCGCGGTACCGCCGTCCTGGTCGCTGAACTGCACACCGATGCCCGCAGCGCGCGCGCCCTGCGCGCCCTTGGGTGTAATCCAGATGATCTTGCCCGCCACGGGTATTTTTTCCGGCTCGTCCATCAGGGTCAGCAACATGAACACTTCGTCGCCGAGCTGATAGGTTTTATTGGTAGGGATAAACAGACCGCCGTGTTTAATGAATGGCATGTACGCCGCGTATAACGCGCTTTTGTCCTTGATGGTCAGCGACAATATCCCCTGTCGCGCACCGCCCGCCGATTTTGTTGTCATAGTGTCTTCTTAGCTGCCCATCAGGTTACCGGCGCGGCAGATCTGCGAGTGCGAGCCAGGCGCGCCCAGTCTATCAGCAGGTCTTCAAGCAGCAGCTGCCGGTTCAGACCGGAACCGAGACTGTGGAGCGCCGCGACAATACGGTCCGAGAGTTCAAAAACCTGACGACAGTCTACCGATTCTGAGATTTGCTGCAACGTTTGAGCCACTTGCGGCTCATCCGGTGGCAAGCCGGCCTGCTGCCAGCGAACCAGCGCCTGCAGCCAATCGCGCCACCAGCCCAAGGTGCGCGCTTCGTGCTCACCCAGCCAGTCGGCGGCCACCCGCAGCGGGTCATCCCGCCCGCGAAACACCCCAGCCAGCTGCGCCAGCCGTCGGTCGCGTTCGGCCAACACTCCGCCGGCCGCCAGCTCTACGGCCGCCAGGGGAGCTCCACCGGCCACCTGCAGACAGCGTTGGGCGGTGTCATCGGCGATACCCTCGGCGTGCATCCAGTCGAGCCCCGCGCCGCTATCCGGCCGGTGAACACGCAGGTGCCTACAGCGGCTGCGTACGGTGGCCGGTAAGCTGCCGGGTGAGGCGCTCAATAATATCAGCACGGTGTCGGCGGTAGGCTCTTCGAGGGTTTTGAGCAGGCCGTTGGCGGCGTTGACGTTCAAGGCGTCGGCCGGTGCAACCAGCGCCACTTTGTGATGTCCGCTGTAACTGGTCATAGCCAACTCGACGCTCAGCGCGCGCACCTGGTCAATTTTGATAGCTTTGCCGGCCTCCTCGGGCTGCAACAACCTCAGGTCGGGGTGAGCGCCTGCCTGCAGCCACAGGCACGCCTGGCAATGTCCGCAGGACTGCCCGGTATCAGCGGGATGCTCGCACAACAGCAGCGCCGCCAGACGCTCTGCCAGCCGCCGCTTGCCGAGGCCATCCGCGCCGGACAATAACAGCGCATGCGCCAGACGACCCTGGCGCCAATCGGACGATAACTGTTCCCAGGTCGGGGTCAGCCAGGGTGGGAAGCGGCCGTTCATCGGGCCAGCATCTCCTCGATCAGTGGATCGAGCTGCGCCTGTACGGCGGCCAGGCTCTGAGCGGCATCGATAACCCGAAAGCGCTGCGGAAAAGCCTTTGCCCGTTGCAGATAAACGCTTCTGACGCGCTGAAAAAATGCCGTTTTTTCCTGTTCGAATCGGTCCAGCGACCCGCGCTGCCCGGCGCGCTTCAGGCCGAGCTCCACGGGCAGGTCGAACAACAGCGTCCGGTGCGGTTGGAAAGCGCCCTGAACCCAGCGTTCCAACTGCTCGATGCGCTGCGCATCGAGCTGACGGCCGCCACCTTGATAGGCATAAGTGGCATCTGTAAAACGATCGCACAACACCCAGTCGCCGCGCGCCAGCGCCGGCAACACCCGTTCCCGCAGATGCTGGGCGCGGGCGGCGAACATCAACAGCAATTCAGTATCGGCGTGCATGCTCTTATTTCCAGGCTCGAGCAGCAGTGCACGAATCTGTTCGGCCAGTGGCGTGCCGCCCGGTTCCCGGGTGACGGTTACGCTGAGGCCGCCCGCCTGCAGACGCCGCGCCAGGTAATCCATATTAGTGGACTTACCGGCGCCTTCGCCGCCTTCGAGGGTGATGAACCGGCCTGGCTCGCTGCTATGCATGCGTCAACGCTTTCTTTGATACTGATCGACCGCCCGGTTATGTTCAGCGAGCGTAGTGGAAAAATGATGGCTACCGTCCCCGCGCGAGACGAAATAGAGACTGTTACCGCTGCCGGGGTGCAGCACCGCGAGTATCGCCTCTCTACCGGGCATGGCAATAGGGGTCGGCGGCAGGCCGAAACGCGTGTAAGTATTATAGGGCGTATCGTCGCGCAAATCGCGAAAACGGATATCGCCGTCGTAGCGCTCGCCCAGACCGTATATGACGGTCGGATCGGTCTGCAGTTTCATGCCCTTTTGCAAGCGGCGGACAAATACTCCGGCGATCTGGGCGCGCTCGGCGGCGACCGCGGTTTCTTTCTCCACAATCGAGGCCAGAATCAGCGCTTCGTAGGGCGTGCGCAACGGCAAATCGGCAGCGCGCGCCGGCCAGGCCTGTTGCAGGAAGGCTTGCATCTGCTCGTAGGAGCGGCGCAGAAACTCAACGTCCGTGGTGCCGCGCGGAAAGGCGTAAGTCTCCGGGAGAAAGCGCCCTTCCGGATGCTCCTCGGGGTGCCCCAGCGCGGCCATGACGCTGGCTGCACTGGAATCGGCGAGGGTGTGCTCCAGCACCTCGTTAGCCGCCACCCGCCGCATCATCTCTTTGAACGTTTCGCCTTCTATGAGCGCCAGCCGGTGCTGCACCACCTGGCCGCGGCTCAGTTGCTCGAGCAGGCCCTCGGCGTTAGTGCCGCGCCGCAGCTGAAACTCGCCGGCCTTGATGCGCGCGTCCAGTCCGAGATAACGACCGAGCAGCACCAGGTAGAGCGGCTTGTCAATAACGCCCTGTTGCTGCAATTCCACGGCGATGCGTCTGAGGTGATCGCCGGGCTGGACGATCAGGGTGCTGCCGGCGGACGGTAGCCGTAACGGATCCTCGCGGAAGGACTGGAAATCCATAATCAGCCAGGCGCCGACAAAGCTTAGGCCGAGCACCAATAGCCCAACGATTCGAAACCCAAGATCTCTGCCCTTAGGCACGTTGCCCCCTGTCGATTTATTCATGGTACCAGTCGCCGCGGCCGCTCTTGTCGTCGTGGCGCAGCGCCTGCTGCAACCTCCGGGTCAGTTTACCGGCGGCGAACCGATGCTGCGAGCCGATCTCTATGACCGGCCAGATGCCGATCAGACTGTTACAGACAAATACCTCCTGGGCGCACTGCAGATCCGTGACGCGCAACGTCTGGCGCCGGACTTCGATCCCCAGTTGCGCGGCCAGATCAATCAGCACGGAGCGCATGACACCGGCCACCCCGCAGGACTCCAGTCGCGGCGTCAGCAAGACCCCCTCGCGCACGACGAACAGGTTACTCATCGTACCCTCGATCAGCCGCTCGTTACAGTCAAGCAGCAGTCCTTCGGCATATTCCTGCCGCCACTCGGCGCGCGCCAACACCTGCTCCAGACGGTTGAGGTGCTTGATCCCCGCCAGCGCCGGCTGCACACCCAGGCGCAGCGCACACCAGCGCGTGCGTACCCCGGCCGTGGCATTGTGCGCCGGCCAATCCGGCAACGGGTGGCTGCTGACGATGCACGTCGTGGCGCTTGCGCCAAACCGGTAACCGCGTCCGGCGCAGCGGCGTCCGAGGATGACTTTGATCACACCGTCGTTGATTTGGCCGGCCAGTTGCCCGATTTGCGCCGCCAGCTCCGGCCAGTCGTGGAACGACAGCTGCAGACGCTCGCAGCCGACGCGCAGACGGCACAGATGACGCGCCAGGTATTCGGGCACTGCCTGGCGTACACACAGGGTCTCGAACAGACCGTCGCCGTACTGAACGATGCGTTCGCCCGGATCCAGGCCGGTGGCCGGTTCGCCGTCTATCCAGTAATTAGCATCGCTCATCCAAGACCACCCTGGAGCGCCCGCAACAGCCCCGCCGCCTTATCGCGTGTTTCGCCCAACTCGCGCTGCGGATCCGAGTCGTAGACAATCCCCGCGCCGGCGCGGAACCGCAGCTGTCCGCGGCCGCGCACCATGGTACGAATGAGTATATTCAGATCCATACTGCCGTCATGATTCAGATAGCCGATGGAGCCGGTATAAGCGCCACGCGGTTGCTGTTCCAACTCGGCGATAATTTGCATGCAGCGCACCTTGGGGCAGCCGGTGATGGTACCGCCGGGAAACAGTGCGCGAATCACCTGCCCTGGCGTCACTCCGTCGCGCAATCTCGCTTCGACATTAGAGACGATATGATGCACCGTCGCATAGGACTCGAGCGCCATCAGTTCGCTCACCCGCACCGAGCCGGGTAGAGCGATACGCCCCAGATCGTTGCGCTCCAGATCGATCAGCATGATGTGTTCGGCCTGCTCTTTCGGGTGACGCAACAGTTCGTCGGCTTCGGCGCGATCGGCTGCCGCCGTCGCCGCACGCGCCCGGGTACCGGCGATCGGACGCGTCTGCACGCGATCGCCGCGCACTTCGACCAGCCGCTCGGGTGAAGAGGAGATCACCGCGGTGTCCCCCCAGGTGGCCAGACCGTTGAAGGGCCCCGGGTTAGCCGCACGCAGGCGGCGGTAAAGCGCAGCCGAGGACAGTGCTCGCGGCCAATCGGTACACCATTGCCGGGATAGATTGACCTGGAACACATCGCCGTCACGGATGTAGCGCAGCACTCTGTCGACTGCGGCGAGGTAGAGCTGCGGATCGTCTTGCGAGGGCGCGGCAAGCGACAATCCACCGCGCTCGGCGTTGTCCTCATCGAGCGCAGCGATATCCGCTACGATGGCGCGCAGGCAGGTCTGGTTTTCCGACACTACCCAACAACGTTGCTGCAGGTGGTCGCGGATAACGGCGGCGGGGATACGCGTGGCGCTGGCCACCGGCAGACCCGATGTGTCAGCGCACAGCTCCAGTTGCGGCTCGATCTGTGCCGCCAGCTCGTAGCCCAAATAAACAAACCAGCCGCCTTGAAAGGGCAGACCTTCGGCCGGTGTCTGCGTGGCCGCCACCTGCGCCCAGCGCGCATCGAGGCGCTGCAGGAAATCGCCCTCTCGGGGGTCGTTCAGCACCAGCGTCTCGCCGGGGAAGGCGAACAGAATGTCGAAACGCCCCTGGGTGCCGACAGCACCGCTTTGTAGAAGGTGCGGGTAACGTTGCGGGTTGTGGCAGTGCAGTGTGAGCAGGTCGAAGACCGTGTCGATGGCTGATTGATACATCAGGATCTAGCCAGGCGCGGCCGTGGCCTGCAATCGACGCGGCTAGTCGGGCTGGGTAAAGACAAGGCAGCCGTTAGTGCCGCCGAAGCCGAAGGAATTCGACATGGCGACGCGGATTTTCATCTCGCGCGCCTGGTTGGGCACAAAGTCCAGATCACACTCGGGGTCCGGCGTAAACTGGTTGATGGTCGGCGGCGCCACCTGATCGCGGATCGCCAGGACGGTGAAAATGGCCTCAATGCCGCCGGCGGCGCCCAACAGGTGGCCGGTCATCGACTTGGTGGAACTCACCGCGGTGCGATAAGCGTGTTCGCCGAGCGCGCTCTTGATCGCCTTGACCTCGGCGGTATCGCCGGCCGGCGTCGAAGTCCCGTGGGCGTTGACATAATCCACCGTATCGGCTTGCACACCGGCATCGCGCAGCGCATTGCGCATGCAGCGCGCGGCACCCTCGCCGTTCAGGGATGGCTGCGTCATGTGATAAGCGTCGCCACTCATACCATAGCCGGCCACCTCGGCATAGATTTTCGCCCCCCGCGCGCGCGCGCGCCGGTACTCTTCCAGCACCATCACCCCGGCACCGTCCCCGAGTACAAAACCGTCCCGATCCCGGTCCCATGGACGACTCGCGCTCTGCGGGTCATCGTTGCGCGTGGACAGCGCCTTGGCCGCGGCGAAGCCGCCGAGGCCGGTGTGCGTGGTGGCCATCTCGGCGCCGCCGGCGAGCATCACGTCGGCGTCTCCGTAAGCGATGATACGCGCCGCCTCACCGATACTGTGGGTCCCGGTGGTGCAGGCGGTGACCATGGCAATGTTCGGGCCCTTGAGGCCGTACATGATCGACAGATTACCGGAAATCATGTTGATGATATTGGCGGGGACGAAGAACGGCGAGATTTTGCGCGGGCCACCGTGCAGATACGCGGCGTAGTTTTTTTCGATACCGGGCAGGCCGCCGATGCCGGCGCCCACCGAGACGCCGATGCGCTCGGCGTTGCGTTCAGTCACTTCCAGACCGGAATCGCGCAAGGCCTGTGTGCCCGCCGCTACGCCGTAGTGAATGAAAGTGTCCATTTTCCTCGCGTCTTTTTTCGACACGTACTCGGTGACATCGAAATCTTCGATACTGCCGCCGAAGCGCACCGGAAAATCGGCAACGTCAAAACTGGTAATGGGGCGGATACCGCTCCTTCCAGCGATGATGGCCGCCCATGCCGGCTCGACGGACAGCCCCACCGGACAGATAATACCCAGTCCGGTGACCACTACGCGACGCTGTGCAACAGAAAGCACTTCCGATCCTTAGGTATTCACAGGGTGGGAAACTGAGATCGGCCGCCAGTGAGCGGCGGCCCGACGCAGGTGGGGACGGCGATTAACCGAGATGCGCCTGGACGTAGTCAATCGCTTGCTGAACAGTGGTGATTTTCTCAGCTTCTTCGTCCGGAATCTCGCACTCGAATTCCTCTTCAAGCGCCATAACCAGTTCGACGGTATCCAGGGAGTCCGCGCCCAGATCGTCCACAAAAGATGCTTCGTTAGTCACAGCATCTTCGCCGACGTCCAGCTGTTCCACAACAATCTTCTTGACGCGTTCTTCGACATTGCTCATCGCTGAAAAATCCTCAGTTATATGTAATCAGTGCGGGCTGCGCGCGTATTTTAGTGAAAAGCCGATAACCATGCCAGTCAACAAAATCCGAATGTTTAACCCGGCAATTCGCCGAGTCGCGCAAGGTAGCAGATAATATTTCTTGTGTAAACAAAGTACTACCAATCAATTTTTAGAAAACACCTTGTCAACTCATAAACATGCCGCCATTTACGTGCAAGGTTTCACCAGTAATATAAGCGGCCTGATTCGAGGCCAAAAACGCCACCGCCTGAGCAATATCCTCTACCCCGCCCAGGCGGCCGAGGGGAATCTGATTGATCAGGGCGTCCCGCTGCGCCTGTGCCAACTCACGGGTCATATCGGTATCGATGAAACCCGGCGCCACGGCATTCACGGTTATGCCACGTGAACCGACCTCGCGAGCCAGCGATTTTGTAAAGCCCAGCATACCTGCCTTAGCGGCCGAATAGTTGGCCTGGCCGGGGTTACCGGTAGCGCCGACCACCGAGGCGATATTGATAATGCGTCCGCGTTTGGCTTTCATCATGCCGCGCAGACAGGCGCGACTGAGACGGAATACGGAAGTCAGATTGGTGTCCATGACGGCCTGCCACTCGTCGTCTTTCATACGCATGAGCAGATTGTCACGCGTGATACCGGCGTTATTGACCAGCACGGTGGGTGGCGCAAAGCGCTCTTTGATGGCATCCATCGCAGCATCAATGGATGCCGGGTCGGTGACATCCAGACGCAGGCCGAGCCCGGCGCAGGCGCTGGCCGCCAAATCCGCCTGTATAGCGGCTGCGCCCTCGTCCGTTGTGGCCGTACCGATTATCTGTGCGCCGAGCGCGCCCAGCCGGCGCGCAATCGCCTGACCGATACCCCGGCTGGCGCCGGTAATCAGAGCCACTTCTCCGGACAGTACCATCGTCTCCGCCTCCCCACTCACGTCACGTCCTCCAGCGCCGAGTCCAGATCCGCGGGTGTCTGCAACGCGGCGCTCTGGAGCGATTTTTCAATACGTTTATTCAGTCCTGCAAGCACTTTGCCGGGGCCCATTTCCAGCACCCGGGTGACGCCCATGGCGTGCATTGCGCGAATCGATTCGACCCAGCGCACGGGCTGATATAATTGTGCGGCCAGCGCTGCGCGTATGGCCTCGACATTATCCTTGATACCGGCATCGACATTGTGCATGACGGGAATTTGCGGCATGCGGAAAACCGTCGCCGCCAGTTCCTCGGCAAATACCTCCGCCGCCGGCTGCATCAGGGAACAGTGTGAGGGCACAGAGACCGGCAGGCGCAGGGCGCGCTTGGCGCCGGCTTGGCCGGCGCGTTCCATGGCCCGCTCCACCGCACTGGCGTGCCCGGCGATGACCACTTGTCCGGGAGAATTGAAATTCACCGCGCTGACCACCTCCTCACCGGCCGCCTGCGCGCACAGTTCGATCACTTGCCGGTCATCCAGGCCCAATATCGCCGCCATGGCGCCGCTGCCTTCCGGCACGGCGTTCTGCATGGCTTGCGCGCGTTTTTCCACCAGGCCGACCGCTGCGGCAAAATCCACGCCCCCCGCGCACACCAACGCGGTGTATTCCCCGAGACTGTGACCGGCCATCAGCGCGGGCTGCGCCGCGCTCCTGGTCTGCCAGCAACGCCATACGGCCACACCCGCGGCCAGCATTGCCGGCTGCGTGCAGACAGTCTGGTTTAACAGATCGGGCGGACCCTGTTGGACACGCGCCCACAGATCGTAACCGAGTACCGCCGAGGCCTGGGCAAAGGTTTCGCCCACCGCCGGAAACTGCTTGGCCAGTTCCCCCAGCATACCCACCGACTGCGAACCCTGACCGGGAAAGACCATGGCGAGGTGCTTACAACGCATGTGGCTCTCCATTAAAATTTCAGCAACACGGAGCCCCAGGTAAACCCGCCGCCGAACGCTTCCATCAACAGCATTTCGCCGCGCTGGATGCGCCCGTCGCGCACCGCGACATCCAGCGCCAGGGGTACCGAGGCACTGGAGGTGTTGCCGTGCTCGGCGACCGTGACCACCACCTGCTCCATCGACATTTTCAGTTTTTTCGCCGTGGCCTGGATGATACGAATATTGGCCTGGTGAGGAATCAGCCAATCGATGTCGCTTTTATCGAGCGAATTGGCTTCCAGTGTCTCATCGACAATCCGACCGAGCGTGTTCACGGCGACCTTGAAGACCTCATTGCCTTTCATGGTTACATAGCCGTGACCATCCTTGAGGCTGTCATAACCCTGCCCCACGCCGCCGGGTACCGACAGCAGGTGCTCGTAGGCGCCATCGGCGTGCAGGTGCGAGGAGAGAATACCCGTCTCGTCGCTGGCCTCCAGGATCACCGCGCCGGCGCCGTCACCGAACAGGACACAGGTGCTGCGGTCTTTCCAGTCGAGCACCCGCGAGAGCGTCTCCGCACCCACCACCAGCGCGCACCTGGCACTGCCGGTGCGCACAAACTTGTCGGCCACGCCGAGCGCGTAGACAAAGCCGGTGCATACCGCCTGGATATCGAAGGCGGCGCAGCCATGACGATCGAGCCGCTTCTGCAACAGGCAGGCGGTGCTGGGAAAGACGCGATCGGCCGTGGTCGTGGCGACAATGATCAGATCTATATCCTGGGCGTCGCGCCCGGCGGCCTGCAGCGCGCGGCGCGCGGCCTGTTCTGCCAAGTCAACCGTGTTCTGGCCGTCGGCCGCAATGTGTCGCTTGCTGATTCCGGTACGCTCGCGGATCCACTGATCGCTGGTATCGACGATTTTTTCCAGATCATGATTGGTCAGCACTTTGTCCGGGAGATAGCCGCCGGTGCCAGTTATACGTGAATACATCAAACCGCCTGTTTTTCCGCTATCGCCGCGTGCAACTGCGTACTGATAAGTTGCGGCACATTGCCTTCGACCACCACTGCCGCCACTTCGATGGCGTGGCTGAACGCCAGGGAGTCAGCGCCGCCGTGACTCTTGATCACCGAGCCGCGCAGACCGAGCAAACTTGCGCCGTTATAACGACGCGGATCAATTTGTTTCTTGAAAGCTTTAAGTACCGGCATCGCTACCAGGGCCGCTATGCGGGTAAGAATGTTACGCGTGAACTCACGTCTGATAAAATGATAAATCAGTTTTGCCGCGCCCTCGGTGCTCTTCAGGGCGATGTTGCCGGCAAAGCCGTCGCAGGCCACCACATCGACCTTGCCACAGTAGACGTCATCGCCTTCGACGAAGCCAATGTAGTTCAGCGGACTGGCCGCCAGCAGCGCGGCGGCCTCACGCAGCGTATCGCTGCCTTTCATCTCCTCCTGGCCGATATTGAGCAGCCCGACACGCGGCCGCGCATTGCCATCGACCGCGTGCGCCAGCACCGAACCCATCAGACCGAACTGGAACAGATGTTCGGGCGAGCTATCGATGTTGGCGCCGAGATCGAGCATCCAGGTGTGGCCGGTGATGCTCGGCAGCGACGTGCAGATCGCCGGCCTATCGATACCCGGCAGGGTTTTTAGCACAAAGCGGGCGGTGGCCATCAGGGCGCCGGTATTGCCGGCGCTGACGCAGGCCTGTGCCCGCCCCTCTTTGACCATATCGATGGCGACGCGCATGGAGGAATCTTTTTTGAAGCGCAGCGCACGCGCGGGCTGCTCGTCCATTTCGACTCTTTGCGAGGCGTGCTGAATTTCCAGGCGCGGTTCGTCGGCCGCGCCGAGTTTTCTCAGCCCGGCCTCGATGATGTCGCGGTCACCGACCAGCAGCAGGCGGAAACCGCCGCGCTGGCGCAAAAAACGCAAGGCCGCCGGCAACACCACCTCCGGACCATGGTCACCCCCCATAACATCCAGGGCGATTGTCCGCACTTCAGTCATGCAATAAAAACACACGCTGCTTCACAGGAGTTGCGAAGCAGCGTGCGAGGGGAGCGAAAGCGGACAGGCCGCGAGGCGGATTAGTCAAGGTCCTTGCTGATGACCTTGCGGCCACGGTAATACCCGTCCGGACTGATGTGGTGGCGAAGGTGTTTCTCCCCCGTGGTCTGCTCGACCGACAGCGCGGTCGTCTTGAGTGCATCGTGTGAACGACGCATGCCCCGTGTAGAGGGGGTCTTACGGCTTTTCTGCACCGCCATGACAAAATCTCCTGCGTATGTAGCTGTCTGACTACGTTTTCAGTTTTTCCAAAATGGAAAACGGATTGTCTTTCTCCGCGACTGGCCGATTCCGGTAACCCGAATCGCACCGTCCGACCCCACTGTGCATCGCTACCGCCGGGATCCTGAGCAGCACCTCGTCCTCGATCACCTCTGCGGTGCGCAGCAACTCACCTGTCGCCAGCAGCGGCTCGTAGCCCGGGGGCAACGGTTCGATCTCGGCCTCGCTGGTAACAATAGCGAGGCGGAATTCCACCTGCAGGGGAAACTCCATAGCCTGGAGACAACGCTGGCACACCAAACGGATCTCTCCGGCTATACTGCCTTCCGCGACGCGCATACCCCGCTCATCGCGACGCAAGCTGAGGCTGACCTGCAACACCCCGTCGGTGTCGGCCAACAGCGGACGCAGACGCTCGAATTCACTCACGGCGATTTCGCCGCGGAAGGAACGTCCGGCGTCGGCGAGCCCGATCGGCTCAATGGTCTGCGGGAGACAATCCAGCATAAGCGCGGGATAGTACCCGCAAACGAGTGACGCTGTCAAAGCTAACATGCTGAAAAATGGACAGGTTAAGGGCCCACCACCGGGGCCGGAAAGTGTTGACAGGGAGGGACGATTTGCGTAGAAAAACAAGCTCTTTGGGTGAAAACCGGTACCAGCGCCGGAAACCGCCGGTCGCAGGGGGCGCCAGCGAGTGTTCAAGAGAATTCTGATCGCCAACCGCGGAGAGATCGCGGTGCGCATCGTACGCGCCTGCCAGGAAGCCGATATCGAAGCGGTCGCCATTTACAGCGACGCCGACCGTCACGCCCTGCACGTGAAGAAGGCCGGCGAAGCCTACAACATAGGGCCGGACCCGGTGGCCGGTTATCTCAACGCCCACCGCATTGTCAATCTGGCGGTCGCCACCGGCTGCGACGCCCTGCACCCCGGCTACGGCTTTCTGTCTGAAAATCCTGAACTGGCGCATATCTGCGCGCGGCGCGGCATTAAATTCATCGGCCCCGATGCGCGCGTGATCCGTAGCATGGGCAATAAAATCGAAGCCCGTATCTGCATGCAGAAAGCCGGCGTGCCGGTGGTGCCCGGTAGCGATGCCAATCTCGCCAGCCTCGCCGAGGCGCTGCGACTGGCGGACACGATCGGCTACCCGGTGATGCTCAAAGCCACCTCCGGCGGCGGTGGGCGCGGCATTCGCCGTTGCAACGATCGCGCGGAACTGGAGCGCAACTACGACCGCGTGCTCTCCGAAGCCACCAAGGCCTTCGGCAGCGCGGAGATCTTCGTCGAAAAATGCATTGACCGACCGCGGCACATCGAAGTGCAGATCCTCGCCGACGAACACGGCAACGTGGTGCATCTGTTCGAGCGCGACTGCTCTATCCAGCGCCGTCATCAGAAACTCATCGAGATTGCACCCTCCCCCCAATTGAACGACGAACAACGCGCCCGGATCGGCGACTATGCGGTTCGCGCCGCGCGCGCTGTCGGTTACCAGAATGCCGGCACGGTCGAATTTCTCATGGACAGCGACGATAACTTTCACTTTATGGAAATGAACACCCGCTTGCAGGTCGAGCACACCGTCACGGAAAGCATCACCGGCATCGACATCGTCGGCGAACAGATACGCATCGCCGAGGGCCTGCCGCTGGCCTTCACCCAGGCGGACATACAGCGCCGCGGCTACGCCATGGAGTTTCGCATCAACGCCGAGGACCCGAAGAACGATTTTCTGCCGAGCTTCGGGCGCATTACCCGTTATTTCGCACCCGGCGGGCCGGGCGTGCGCACCGATGCCGCCATTTACACCGGCTATACCATACCGCCGTACTACGACTCCATGTGCGCCAAGATCACCGTCTGGGCGCTGCACTGGGACGAACTGCTACGCCGCGCCACGCGCGCACTGCACGACACCGGTGTCTACGGGGTGAAGACCACCATCCCCTACTACCTCGAAGTGCTCCAGGTGGAATCGTTCAGATCCCGGCACTTTGATACCGGGTTTGTTGAAGATCATCCGCAACTGGTCAACTATAAAACCAGCCGGCCGGCACGCGAACTGGCCGCCGTTATCGCCGCCGCCGTGGCCGCGCACGCCGGCCACTGAGTCAACGAAAAGGCAGGACTGCCATGTCCAGGGTTCACATAACAGACGTCATACTGCGCGATGCACACCAGTCGCTGATCGCCACCCGGCTGCGCACCGCGGATATGCTGCCGGCTTGCGCACAACTTGACGAAATAGGCTACTGGTCGTTGGAAGTCTGGGGTGGCGCCACTTTCGACGCCTGTCTGCGCTACCTTAAGGAAGACCCCTGGGAGCGTCTGCGGCAGTTGCGTCAGGCATTACCGAACACCCGCCTGCAAATGTTATTACGCGGGCAGAACCTGCTCGGCTACCGCCATTACTCCGACGAGGTGGTGCGCGCCTTCGTGAGCAAAGCCGCCGACAACGGCATCGACGTGTTTCGCATTTTCGATGCGCTCAATGACACACGTAATCTCGAGACCGCCATCGCCGCGGTCCTTGAGACCGGCAAGCACGCCCAGGGCACCATCTGCTACACCACCAGTCCGGTACACAGCATCGACCAGTTCGTTGCCATGGCACGTCAGCTCGCCGGCATGGGGTGCAACAGCATCGCGCTGAAAGACATGGCCGGTCTGCTCACTCCGGCGGTCACCGCCGAGCTGATGGCAAAACTGGTCAAAGCCGTCGACATTCCCGTCCACCTGCACAGTCACGCCACTGCCGGCACCGCGGAAATGTGCCAACTTAAAGCGATCGAAAACGGTTGCGTACACATCGACACGGCCATATCCGCCTTTGCCGGCGGAGCCTCCCATCCCCCCACTGAAAGCATGGTCGCCGCACTGGCCGGCACTGAATACGACACCGGGCTGGATCTGAAGAAACTGCAGGCGATCGGCTTTTACTTCCGCGAGGTACGCAAAAAATATCACCAGTTCGAGAGCGACATGACCGGCCTGGACACTCGCGTACAGGTCTATCAGGTACCGGGCGGCATGATATCCAACCTCTACACGCAGTTGCGCGAACAAGCGGCGCTGAATCGCATCGAAGACGTATTGCTGGAAATTCCGCGCGTGCGCGAGGACCTCGGTTATCCGCCGCTGGTCACGCCGACCTCGCAGATCGTCGGCACCCAGGCGGTCCTGAATGTGTTGACCGGGGAGCGCTACAAAACCATCAGCAACGAAGTGAAGCTGTATCTGCAAGGGCGCTACGGTCGGGCGCCGGGCGAAATCAACAGCCTGGTGCGCCAACAGGCCATCGGTAATGAACAGATCATCGATGTACGCCCGGCTGATCTGCTGAGCAACGAAATGCAAGAACTGCGTGAGAGCATCGGCGAGCTGGCGCAGAGCGAGGAAGATGTCCTCACCTACGCCATGTTCCCGGAACTCGGCCGCGACTTTCTTAGTCATCGTGCGGCCGGTACGCTCACGCCCGAGCCGCTGGAAAAGGCCGGCACCGCCGGCGCCGATACGCTCAAACCCACCGAGTTCAATGTCACCCTGCATGGCGAAACGCACCATATCCAGATCACCGGCACCGGTCACCACACACAGCAGGAACGACCCTTTTATATGACCGTGGACGGCGTACCGGAGGAGATCCTGATCGAAACCCTGGCCGAGCTCGATGACAGCCACGACGGCTCAGTGGCCGTCAAAGTCAGCGGCAGCAAACGGCCAAAGGCCACCGCGCCGGGCGATGTCAGCACCTCCATGCCCGGCACGGTGATCGAGGTGCTGGTGGAAATCGGCGCCGAAGTCAAAGCCGGCGACCCGGTACTGGTGACCGAAGCGATGAAAATGGAGACCGAAATCCAGGCGCCCATCAGCGGCCGCGTGCAGGCCATCCACGTCGACAAGGGCGACAGCGTCAACCCCGACGAAACCTTGGTGGAAATTGTGCCCTGAGCTCCACCGCCCTAGCCCGCCAGGCAACAACCAGTGGCGGTGGGCCCGGTGAATATTCAGGAAACATCTGATTAATTCATTAACCGCCATTCTGGCGTACGCCAGACAAAAGCGCTGGCGCGTTGAACGCCCGCAGGGCGGCCCAAAGGGCGAGCGAAGCGAGTCATCGATAGCGATCAGAGGCGTGGATGCCTGAACAAGTCCGGCATGACGAATCACTAAGCGTGCCGAATCAAATCGCGGTGTTATATTAAGCGTGTTCCGAGCGGTGGCAGGTTTTTGGTGCATGTGCCGCTCGCGGCACCCTAAGCCAAAATCCTGCCACCGCTCGGAGCACGCTTGCGCCGAGGCCGGATCGTGCTGCAACGCCGAAACTTCCGGCGCGCCGATTCGAGGTTGCATCGGGTAGCCCCTCGATGGCTTAGGGCACCGCAAGCGGTGCATGCCCCATCGAGGGGCTACCCGACGCAACCTCTGGGCCTGGTGATGACGAAATCACAGGTTGCCGAACTAAGCGTCTGACTCACTCCTCCGGCTGCGCGGTCGCCTCGATCAGTTCCACCGCGTTGCCGTCCGGATCCCGGGCAAAGACTGCCTTGCGGCCCGAACGGCTGCGGGTGATCGCCACGCCCGCCTGCTCCAAGCGCGCCACCCAGCCCTCCAGCCTCGGCACCAGCAGGGCCAGGTGTCGGTCACGCCCGGCGTGCGCCGGACGCCCGCTGACAGGATCCGGGTTGTCCACCTGCAACAAGTGCACCTGCTGTCCGCCCACCTTCAGCCAGGCGCCATCAAAACCCATCGACGGGCGCGCCTCGTCAACCTCCAAGCCAAGCAGGTCGACATAAAAGCGCAGGGCGGCGCGGAGATCGGCGACCACCACGCTGACATGGTGAATCCGCGCCTCGGTCATGACGTGTTTCTCACCTGGGCATGCGCGGCCAGATAGCCGGCCAACACGATCAGTGCCCCGCCGAGCCATTCACGCGCCATAACCTGTTCATCGGTCAGCAGCAAGGCCGAAACGCTCCCGACCACCAGTTCGAACAGTAGAATCACCGCCGAGCGGTGCACCGGCATGTGCGTCACGCCATAGATCACGCTGACGGTCATAATGCTGAAACCCAGCCAACCCAACATCACCGCGCCCAGCCACACCGTCCCCTGTGCCTGCGGCAGAGGCTCACCGGAGAGCACAATCCAGACCGCAGCCACCATTGCCACGCCCAGCCAGTCGGCGGCGGCTTTGTCGCGTACCGTGACAGCGTGCAGCTTACGCACCAGCACATTGGAAAAAGCGAAGCTCAGACCCGAGGACACCGCCAGCCAGTCGGCCTGATCACGCGGCCAGGGCAGTCCGATCTGCGGATCCCAGAGCATGGTCACGCCGCCGCCCACCGCCAGTGCGAACACCGCCAGCCCCTGTCGCCCCGGGTGCTCGCCGAGCAATAGCCAGCCGAGGATGAGCGCCCACAATGGCGACAGGTAAAACAGCAGCAACACCCGCACCACATTGCCATCGATGACCGCCAGCACGAACGAGACGTTGCACCAGCCCACAGCGATGGCCATCAGGGCCATCAGCGCGCCGTTGTTACGCCAGGCGCGGCCGCTGCGCCATAGCCAGACACTGCCCAGCATCAGCGCGGCGGTGTAGCTGACCAGAGAGGCCCACAGTCCGCCGATGCCCTGCTCGTCGAGCAACCGCAACGGATACCACACCAGGCCCCATAGCGTGGCGGCCAGCAGCAGGCTGATAATCGGCAGCAATCGGTGATTGGAGCCCAGCATCAGTTTCCGTATACTCTCATTTTTTCTCTCACACCTTGTTGTTTTCCATGAATCCCGACCTCGCCCGCCTGCAACCCTATCCGTTCGAGCGCCTGGCGAGGCTGCACGCCGGCGCGACGCCGCCGGCTGATTTGCCGGCCATCCGCCTGTCTATCGGCGAACCGCAACACGCGGTGCCGGATTTTGTTGGCGAGACGCTGATCGAGCATTTGCACGGCTTGTCGCAATATCCCTCAACCCGCGGCAGCGGGACGCTGCGTCAGGCTATCGCCGAGTGGTTACTGCAACGCTACGCGTTGCCCACAGGCAGTCTCGACCCGGCGCGCCATGTGTTGCCGGTAAACGGCACCCGCGAAGCGCTGTTTGCCGTGGCGCAGTGCCTGGTCGATCGTCGCGCGCGGCCGCTGGTGCTGATGCCGAACCCCTTTTATCAGATCTACGAGGGCGCTGCATTACTCGCCGGTGCCGAACCGGCGTTTTTTAACCTGAACGCTGATAATGATTATCTGCCGGATTTTGCCGCCATCGATACGCCCACCTGGGAGCGCTGTCAGCTGGTTTACCTGTGCTCACCGGGTAATCCCACCGGGCAGGTCAGCGATTTGGCTGCGCTGCAGGCATTGATCGAACGCGCCGAGCGCTACGACTTTGTCATCGTCTCGGACGAATGCTACGCGGAAATCTACAGCGATGAAGAGCAACCGCCGCCGGGGCTGCTGCAGGCCGCCGCGGCCATGGGCAACGAGGCTTATCGGCGTTGCCTGGTGTTTCACAGTCTGTCGAAACGTTCCAGTCTGCCCGGCCTGCGTTCCGGTTTCGTCGCCGGCGACGCCGAGCTGATCGAGGCCTTTTTCCGCTACCGCACCTATCACGGCTGCGCCATGTCGCCGCCGACCCAGGCGCTCAGCGAGCGCGCCTGGCGCGACGAGGAGCACGTGCGGGAAAACCGTCGCCTGTACCGGGAAAAATTCGCCGTCGTTACCGATATACTGGCGCCGGTACTCGAGCTCAGCACGCCCCCGGCCAGTTTCTACCTGTGGCCGCGCACCCCGGCGACAACCGATGACGAGCGGTTTTCGCGCGAGCTGCTGCAGCAGCAGAATGTTATTGTCCTGCCCGGCACCTATTTGTCGCGTGACACGGGCGCCGGGAATCCCGGGCGCAACCACGTGCGTATGGCGTTGGTGGCACCCATTGACGAATGCAGCGAAGCCGCGCGACGCATTCGCGCCTTCGTCGAAACTTTATAAAACCGGAGAATCCTATGAGCGACTTACAGGCCACCATCGACGAAGCCTTTGAACGACGCGCGGACATCACGCCGCGCAGCGTCGAAACCCACGTCAAGGAAGCCACCCTCGAGGCCGTGCGCCTGCTCGACAGCGGCGAGGCACGCGTGGCGGAAAAAAAAGACGGCGTCTGGGTCGTTAACGACTGGCTGAAAAAAGCCGTGCTGCTGTCATTTCGCATTCAGGACAACGAGTTCATGAAAGGCGGCTTTACCAACTATTACGACAAAGTCAGTTCCAAGTATTCGGACTATAACGCCCGTGAATTCCGCGCCGGCGGCGTGCGCGTGGTACCGCCGGCCACGGCGCGCTACGGATCGTATATTGCTTCCGGGGTGGTGTTGATGCCCTCTTATGTGAACATCGGCGCCTACGTCGACAGCGGCACCATGGTGGACACCTGGGCAACGGTGGGCTCGTGCGCGCAAATCGGCAAGCACGTGCATTTGTCAGGCGGAGTGGGTATTGGCGGCGTGCTGGAACCCGTGCAGGCGGCACCGACTATCATCGAGGACAACTGTTTCATTGGCGCGCGTTCGGAGGTTGTCGAGGGGGTGATCGTCGAGCAGGGTTCGGTCATTTCCATGGGCGTCTACATCGGCCAGAGTACGCGTATCTATGACCGGGAAAAAGACGAGATTTTGTACGGCAGGGTGCCGGCCGGCTCGGTGGTGGTGTCGGGCAATCTGCCTTCAAAGGACGGTAAGTACAGCCTGTACTGCGCCGTCATTGTGAAAAAGGTCGACGAAAAAACCCGTGCTAAAGTCGGCATCAACGAACTGCTCAG
>JASBSN010000099.1 GCA_030148915.1 Thiogranum sp. | reverse complement strand
CGCAGACGGCCGCGGCGGCGCCTGTTATGCGGGTTTATCGGTTCCGCAAGCAACTCCGGCCACATGCCCTCGATGAGAGCATTAAAGAGCGCATGGTCCGGGGAGCGTCGGTATTTTTCATCGACCGACAGCAGAGTCTGTAAAACATCCCGGCAATTGAAGGGCGTAACGGTTTCTTGCCAGGCGAGGTCGAATTCGGCCTGTGTACCCGCCAGCCAGTTGCCGTGGGACTGTTCCCAGCTGTACAGATCGAGCATATGTACGTTGTGTAAGTCTTCTATACTGTCCAACCAGTGTTGGAGATGCGTCAGTGCGAAGCTATCGCTGCCCATCTTTTGCAACTTGGCAAGATCCTCGGCCGAATACACCCGTTTGGTCGCGTCGATTTTGGTCCGGAATGCTTCTCTGGCAACTTCGGCGCCGCTTCCGGTAGCCACTGCCTTGGTGCGCGAGTAATGCTTGAGGATGGCCTCCACATCTGTGCCGTAATGGTCGTGAGCAAGAAAATAGTTCTCTTTGAAGGATCGGCTGAACGCGCCCGACATGGTGGGCAGGGCCTCAATAACGGTGTGATCGATTCCGAGCCGGCCCATCAAGCGGGCTGCAACCGTCAGATCCTGATGAGTATCCGGCATGGTTTTCTGCCGGACCGTACAGGCCGAGATGTCGTCTTTTAGCGCGCGAGAGGCCGCCAGAACAATGCGGCTGTCCAGACCCGCGGTCATTCCCAGCACCAGATCAAACCGCCGGCTTGCGGCATTCATCAAGCCGGTCAAAAGGCCGCTGACACGCTCAACACCCGCAGCCAGAGTGACCGCTTCGAGCCCGTTACGGGGCCAATAGCGGCGCTGCTGCGCGCTACTCAAATCCAGACAGTGATTGGGCAGTAGATGGTTGATTTCGCCGAAGGCCGTGGCGGCTCCCGGCCAGCGGTACTCAGGCTGGCTTCTGAACTCATAAGAGGCGATGAACCGCGCCGCGGCCTGGCTGATGTGCAGATTCAGGTGCCAGGCCAGAAGGCCCGGCTGCGACGCCACCCATAAGCCGCCGGCGTGCTCAGGAGTCGAAAAAAAAGCCTGGCGAAGTCCCAGGGCATCGCCGAACAACAACTGCTGCCCGGCATCGCGGGCGAGGATCAGCCAGCGCCCGCCATAGCGCGAAGTGCTGGCAATCAGACTTTCGAGGTTACGGAATCCCTCGAACAAGGTATGGGCGACAGCGGCGTCGTCGGCACTGGGGTTTTGCGGGTCGAGGATGTAGCCGATGATCGTCAGCGATCGCGTTGCGTTGGCGACACGTTGCGCGCCTACCTCGGGGTGCAGCGTTAATTTTAAGGACTCACCGATCTCGATCTGTTGCCAACCCACAAGCTTGTCGACATAGGCGGGCCCCAAAATGAACTGATGGCAGAATCGCTCGTCGGTGAACGGCCCCCTCAGGTCCCTGTCGACTGAAAGCATGGAATAACGCTCTATCCTAGCCGGCTTTACGTAGAATCCGCCAGCGGCCTTTTATACTGGCGTCCTGGCTGGGCCCCATGTCCTGAAACCCCAGGCGCTGCATGGCGCCTACCCTGGGGCTATCAATTTCCACCCATACTTCGCAAAGCGCCCGCGCGCGCGCCAGTTCAATGCGCGCGAGCGTAAGTTTTCGCGCCAGGCCGTTGCCTCTGTGCGCCGGGTGTACCACCAATCGATTCAAGACCGCCAGTGGATACTGCATGCATGCGGTATAAGGCTGAAAACTGCACAGATCCGGCAATGCGCCTGCGTTGTCGACTGGACTCAACCGGCCGCACCCGGCGATTTGTGCCTTGCTCAGGCTAACCGCGTGCCATCCGTCCAGGTCAAAACGATCGAGGGCGAAGCGTGCGGTCGCGGTTTCGCGCTCGACCAGCTGCGACCATACGTCGAGCCGAAACGCTTCGATGCGGCTCAACAGGGCGGGGTCTTCAAGCCCTTTGAAGATGAGCAAATCCGTCACGACCAGAGCCTCAGGCGACGGCGCTCAAAGACACTGATAAAGGACCCGTAGGCGAGGCGGTCCTCGGCTTGAGCCACGGCGTGAAAGTTGCGGGAGTTGATAAAAATGACTTCTCCTGGACGCACCGGCACCCGTACCATAGGCGTTCCCCGTACGACGTCCTCCTGGTAGTAATAGCTGTCGACAACTTGATATTGATCATCCGGAGGAGACCATAGTTTATCCCAAAGCAGTAATTCGCCGCCCTGTTTCGGAATACGCAAATAAAAATTCCAGGCGAGCTGTGCACCGGCCTCTGCAACCGCCCACCCGCCTGAATCCTGTGGCGCAAAATCGACATGAATCGGGCTGAAACCATTACGCAGTTTACCATTGCCGGCAAAATACCGGCCAAACCCGGGCTCGGACATAATGTCGGCATCAAAGCCGGCGGCCCCCAACTGGTCGATAAGCCGCTGCAGCGGCGAAAAGCTGGCGGCGAAAATATCGGCAAACTCGGCGCTGAAGCGCTGGGCCAAGGCGAAGTAATTGTCTTTGGATGCGCACAAACCTTGCTCGTACTGGCTGATACCTAGACGGGTGACCTGCTCGATGCTACTGGTTCTGCAGGCGCGTGTCAGCAAAGCGCTGAGAAAATTGTGTGTTTGCGTCGGCGTGGCGAAACCTTCCAGCCGAACAGCCGGGATACGATTGTCGGCCAGATCCAAAAGAGCCGAGCGACAGATCGTCGGAATTTTAGTAGTTACCCACATACGTTATGGTGATGGCGCGTTTATTCCCGACAACAGCGGCTGGGGCGCAAGTGACTTTAGGGGTTTTTGCTACTTGGGGCCGGTCGTAAGTACGCTTTACTGACGCACGGTGCCGAGGGCTCTAGAGATGGCGCATGGCGGTGGTGACAGTTTTTAAAATCTGTTCATTGCTGGACTGGGATTTGATCAACACACCGCTGACCTTGGCCGCGACGGAGGCTTCGACATCGTGTGCCGAAAATATCACTACGCGAGACGGGGTAACCTGTTCCTCTATCGTGTCAAGAAGCTCCAGACCCGAGCCGTCGGGCAGGCCGATATCCAATAACACCAAGTCAAATGTTTCGGTCAACAGCGATTCGCGCGCCGCACTCACGCTGGTGGCCCAAATCAGCTCGCATTGGTCACGCAGCGTCAGGCGTACCACACGGTGTACATCCTGCTCGTCTTCAACATGCAAAACGCGTGGCAGCTGGCTTTGGCCGGCGACCATGCGCAACACCTGCTTTAATCTGCATGGATCGATGGGCTTATTGAGCCAATCCATAACGCCCACGGCGTTGCCAACCAGCTCGCGTCTGGCCTCGTCCGCTTGGGCCGAGACGATGACCACGGGCAGATCACGGGTGTCTGCGTCGGCGCGCAAATTGGTCAGCAAACTTAAGCCATCCTCGTCCGGCAGGCCAATATCGAGCGTCATCGCCTGGTACCCGGAGGCGCCGGCGCTGAGCAGCCGACGTGCCTGCTCGGCGTTACTGGCGATATCGGAATTAAAACCGGCCCCGGCCAGCATGCGCTGAAGCAGGGCGGCCACATCGGGATCGTCTTCGACAATCAGGATGCTCGGAGCGTGAAGTTTGTTCTCAGCGGTGGGAACAGCGAGATCCTTCGCTTCGCTGACCACCGCCGGTAGCTCGAAGAAGAAAGTCGTACCCATATTCTGTCGGGATACAAAATCTATGCGTCCGCCGTGTTTTTCGACGATAAGCCGGGCGATGTTCAGACCCAGGCCGGTACCGCCTTTTTGCCGGGTGTCTGAGGAATCGGATTGGGTGAATTTGTCAAACAACTTGGGCTTGAATTCCGCGGCTATCCCCGGCCCATGATCGCTGACCGCCACGCGAATGGTATTCTCCTGACAGGCGATACTCACCTCTACGCTGTCGCCTTCCGGCGAGTATTTGGCCGCGTTGGAGAGCAGATTACTCATCACCTGCATAAGGCGGTCCTGGTCGGCATACACCCGGACATCTTCGCAATGGCTGCGCAACACCAGTTTGACGCCGTACTGGTCCGCGTACGCCTGGTTGTCCTGGATAGCCCGCTCCAGGAACGGCTTGAGTGGCAGAGGTTCAAAACGGAACGCCATTTTACCGGACTCGATTTTCTGAATATCCAGTATATCGTTGATAAGCAGCAATAGACGCTCGGTGTTATTGACGGCAATTTTTATCATCTCGTTGGCAGGCGTCGGAATATTGCCGACAGCGCCTCCGGTTACCAGACCGAGAGAGCCGCGGATCGAGGTTAGCGGCGTACGCAGTTCGTGGCTGACGGTGGAGATGAATTCGTTTTTCATGCGATCGACACGATGACGCTCCTGAATGTCATGGACGATAGCGACAAATCGGGGTGCCTCGCCGGCGGGACTGATATATTGCAGAAAAATTTCCACCGGGATCTCGTGCCCATCTTTGTGTCGATGACGGGTTTCAAAATTCAAAACCGGTTTTTCCCCCTGAACCATAGGGCCGATCATAGAACGGAACTGGGCTTCGCTGATATCGGGGTTGATATCGGTCGGGGTCATGACTAGCAATTCATCGAAGGAGTAGCCGACCTGATTCAACGCCCCTTGGTTGACATAAAAAATGACCAGCGTTTCCGGATCGAACATAAACACGCAATCCAGGGTTCGGTCCAGCGTCGATTTGAACTGACTCAGCTCCTGCTCGGCGTGTTGGCGTTCCAGTTCGGCGCCAATCCATTGAGCGAATAGCTGTATCAGCGACAGTTCATTACTGGAGAACGCCTGTGCGCGCGCGTCGATGCTGGAAAAATCCAGCGTGCCATAGCATAGGCCCTGGAAGCCGATAGGCGTGCCGATATAAGTTTCCAGTTGCAACGCCTGATAGCAGGGGTGGGTGACGGGGTGGTTTTGATCCGCGTGATGAAAAGCCACGGGGCGGTCCGCCCGCAGGGTAAACCGGCAACAGCTATCGCCGAGGTCTAATCGAGCACCTGCGGTAGGGCAGTCCTCGGGGCCGACGATAGCCTGTATTTGATAGTCGTCATGTTCGATGCGACTGACGATGCCGAGGTCTGTTTCGAAGGTATCACAACCGAGCTGTAACAGTCGATTAAGTTTGTCCTCGAAGTCCAGCGCCGGATCGGAGGTCAGGGCGTGAAAACGCTGCAGTGCTGTAACGTTTTTCTGCCGATCGTCATCGGCAGCCTTGCGCTCGGTGATATCGCGTACGATGCCGGTAAACAGGCGCTCGCCGCCCACCAGCATTTCGTTCACCGCCAAATCCATGGGGAAGAGGGAGCCGTCCTTGCGTCGTCCGGTAACTTCGCGGCCGACGCCGATGATTTTCGCCTCTCCGGTACGGAAATATTCGCGTAAATAGGCGTCATGCATACTCTGGAAGGGCTCGGGCATTAACAGGTTTACGTTCTGTCCCACCGCCTCATTGGCCGAACGACCGAATATGATTTCTGCAGCCGGATTGAAACTGGCGATAATCCCTTTTTCATCGATGGTAATAATGCCATCGACGATATTTTCAAAAACCGCGCGTTGCCGGCTTTCGGAGAGCTGCAGCTCTCGGGTACGCTCGGCAACAGCGTTCTCAAGCTTCTCGTTGAGTTTTTCCAAGGCCTCCTGGGATACGCCTATCTTTTTCGACATAGTGTCAAAACTGCGCGCCAGCTGACCGATTTCGTCGCTTCGATCGGTGGGCAGTGGAAGCGCTTTCTTCCCCAAATCGAACGAGCCGATGGCTTGTGATATCTGCTGCAAGGGTCGGCTGGCAAGGCGCGAAACAAAGTAACTGAAGAATATAAACACCGCCAGCAGGGCGGCAATTATCCAGCTGGTGGTGACCAGTACGCGCTGTTCCGCCGATACGATGTCGTCGTAGGGTTTGGCCAGCGTAATGGTAATAAAGCGTTCATGATTCAGCGCATCGAAAAACACTTTAGTGCTGACCAGTGCGTCGCCGTGATAGTCGGAGGGCAACAGCGTGCGACCGATTTCGTCGTTTTCCGGCAAAAATAGGCTGGCCAGCCGGGGGTAGGTTTCCTGAATTCTGTGGCGATGGCCCAAATCGAAGGAAAAGCGCATCGCCGTCTCCGGGTGGACCAGGAAGCTGCCCTCGTTGTCGGTGATGTAGATCGACTGGCTAGCGGTAGCAAACAGGTTTTCGATGCGCGCAAGTTCCCCGCGCACGCCCATGTTGATAACTACCAGACCAACCGCGTTGTGAGTGCTATCCAGAATAGGGGTGGCGGCGCGCAATACCGGCGTGTGAGGGGTGGTAACTTCGCCGTGTTCGCGGTTGAGATTGATGCGCGAAAGATAAACCTGGTCTTGATTCAGCTTCAGCGTAGTACGTACATAATCAAACCCGGACTTATTCTGCAATAATTCCTCCGGTACCTGTTCGACCCGCCCGTCGACGTTCTGCACGCGAACAATCTCCTGTCCGCTGTTGTCGATCAGCCGAACCTGCAGGTAGGCGGGCTTGGCCTGCAGGAGAGTGGTGAAAAAGCCTGTTAGCCTCTTCTTCCACTGCGCTTCGCTCGAGTTGTCCTGCGCATCGTAGCCGCCCTGTTGTCTGGCCCTGATCAAACCCTGGATAGGGGGGGTCGTCGACAGAAAGCGCACATCCGATTGCAGAAATTCGACCAGATTGCTGAGTCGCACCTCCTGATTCCTTGCCTGGTTGGATAGATTGTTCAGGGCTTGGTCGACCAGTATTTTTGTGCCGAGGCGATAAAATACGGCGCTGATGACCACCGAGGCGATCAACACCGGCAGTATATTCAGGAAAATGTTTTTTTGGACGAGGCTGATGCGCATGGGGCTGGAAATAGAGGCTTTACTCTATTGCGGCGATTGCCGCGCTTTATTGAACCCCAGCCACCCTAAAAAGCCTAAAAACACCAGAATTAGCAAGGCAATAACGGGCGCCCTCGTGGCGGAAAGACCTGCCACGCCGGCATCGCCCTGGTAAGGCCCGATACGCAGCTCTTCCAGCAGCGCATCCACCGGGCTGTAGTCCAGCGCCGGGGTCCATCCGACGTAATTTCCCTGGCGGGCCGCAGGGTGCGCTTCACTCAGTTCCAGCATTGCCTGCACGACCCGCTCGGTCAGCTTTTCGTCGGTACCTTGCATCACGGCGAAGGGCCATTCCGGATAAAGCGGGGTACTGTGGAAAAAAGGAAAACCGTCGGTTTCCACATTGTGAATAATGCGAAATTCGCGCAAATCGATGATCTTTTGCTGGTGCAGGCGCTCGAGCATGTCCGTGCGCACTACGCCAACGTCGGCTTCTTTTTCCTGGATCGCTTTGATCACCCGGGGTTGGTTACCACTGGCGAAACTCAGTTGGGCGAGATCGGTTTGCGGATCAATGCCATTGTGCAGCAGCTCGAGCCAGGCCGCACGCCAGCCGCCAAAACCCAGTGGGGATACCGCCTTCAGGCGCTTACCTTTTACATCCGCCAGCGTCAGTATGCCCTCGGCATCGGCACGCACGAAGATGACGCTGCCAAAACGGGTTTGCGGTGTGCCCTGGCGTTTGTTGATCAGCGTCAGCAGCGCGCGGGCGTGATAGCGGTGTGCCATTTCCACAAAGGCGGACGGATTGGTCAGGACGAAATCGAATTTTCCCTTGCCGGCGTCTGCGATCTGCTCATCGAGTCTGGGGTAGGGCAGAAGGACGAAGGAATACCCAGGGACGGATTCGCTCAGGTAATCGATGGTGGGGCCCCATTGTTTGGCGGCTTGCTCGGCGCCGCTGTGAGCGCGTACACCAACAAAAACCGTCTCAGCGGTGACGGGGTAACTGATGCTCAGGCCCAGGACGACGACTGAGAGCGCGTGTTTGCAGTAGTGCCACATAGTTAATCCCGGAGTGAAGACAATCGGCGTGAATGCGTGGATAAGTACCGGTCATGGAGACCTTTTCGGCCTCCGATCCTATTGCTTTACCGTTCGCTGGGCCTGGGCGCAAGGCGGGCAAAGGGGCCAAGTTTCACACCCGAAAATCGTCACCGAACGGCGACAGGGTTCGATCGCGAAGGGAAGAATACGCTCGGCGGCGTAACCGATGGGAATTGAGTTACGCCACCGAGGTTTTTCGAGGCGCTGCCAAGACTGGCCGCCTGTCATGGCCTTTCCGTTATAGAGGCGCGGACCGGTATGGCGAAATTGCCGGATCCACAGTGAGCACGCTAACGGTCTGTTCCCTGCGGTGGGGTGGTTTCGAAGGCGCTGAACTCAGATGCATCGATGGTGCCGTCCGCGTTTCTGTCGGCATCCTTCCACTTCTTGGTCAGGCTTTCATCGTTTTTTGCTTCGTCGCGGGTAATATATCCGTCCCGGTTAGTATCCATATTCTGAAAGCGGTCTTTCTGAGTTGTCCGCATATGCTCGGTGCCCTGCATAGCGCCCATGCTCCCGGGGCTTTTGCCGCCCATTCCCATGCCGTCACCCGGCCCTTTTTCGCTACCCGCTCCACCGGCGGCTAGGACAGATCCGGCGAAAAAGCTCACCGCCGCTAACGCAATCAATGTCGTTTTCATAGGACTACTCCTCCTTGAACGTAGAATAGAGTCAATTACTTACTGGCTAGTGCTGCCGAATGGCATTTCAGTGCAGTTGTAGGAACCCTTCTTTCGGTGCCTTTCAACAGACCTCCGGAGGAACGGTTCCTGGCTATTAAGGTAGACCATGGGCGATGGGAGTCAACGTTCAGGAGCAACTATATTATCCCCGACGAGGACACGCTTCAGCGTCGCTCGCCCAGGGTATCGGCCACATAGGCGTCGCGCTCACCCATAGGCCGGGGTTCACCCACAGTGGTATCCACCCGCGTCTGGTGTTCCATTTCGGCGTTCAGTTCGGCGCCCAACAGCAGGGCGTAGGCCGAGATGTAGAACCACATCAACAACACCACCAGGGCGCCGAGCGAGCCGTAAACTTTGTTATAGTTGCCAAAATTTTCCACGTAGATGGAAAAGCCGACCGAGACCAGTAACCATAATCCCGTGGCCAGCACGGCGCCCCAACTGACCCAGCTCCAGCGCGCGGCACTGCGACTCGGCGCAAAATGGTAGAGCGCGGCGAGCGCAACCAGCACCGCGGCCAGCAGCACCGGCCAACGCAGCAGCGACACCAGGCTTGCCAACGGTTCGCCGACGTTCAGCAAGGCGGTGGTCGCGGGAATGACCACTACCGTGCCGAGCATCACCACGACAAACACGACTGCGGCGAGCGTCAACAGAAACGAGATCAGATTCAAGCGTAGGAAACCGCGTTGTTCGCGTTCGTTATAGGCGATGTTGAGCGCCATGATGATCGCCTTCATACCTTTCATGGCGCTCAGTAACGCCAGCAGAAAACCGCCGATCACGGTGACGCCCAGCGTGGTATCGGAGCTGGTCGATAGAGCGCGCACCTGATCCAGCAGAATCGGGCGAGCCTCCGGCGGCATCAGAACAGCGAGGTTTTCAAACTGCCGCGCGATTTCGCCGGGATCGGCGAGCAAGCCGTAGAGAGAGGCGGAAGAAGCCAGCGCCGGAAAAATCGCCAGCAGGGCGTAAAAAGCGACACCAGCGGCGATCAGGGAAAGGTTGTCAGCGCCAATCTGGTCTTTTGTGCGCAATAGCACATCTCGCCAGCCGCTTTTGGGGATTTGTCGCGGTCGCTGTGCCCCTCGTCCGCGCGGCTCGGTAGTTTGGGTCACGACGTATTCTCCGTAAAAAGGATCTGCATAACCGGGAACCATGGTAGCGTACTGGCGCCGGAGCCAGAATCAGCGTCCTCCTACCCCGGTTTTGCGGTATTATCGAGGCTGCGGCGTGTGGCGCAGAGACAAACTCACGCGGCTCGCATCGTCTACTTACCGGATAATTAACGCATGAAAAAAAGACGGACCACCGTACTGGCGCTGATTGTTGTGGGTCTCGTTGGCGTCATTTATGCCGCCCGCGAACACTATATAGGCCAACCCAATTCGAGTAATCCGCACATGCACCTCGGCGCCTACCGTGAGGGCATGACGCTGCGCGAGGTTTACGACACCTTCCCGCGTTACGGCGGGGGACGCGCAAAGCTCAGATTGCTTGAGGACAATACCGTGGCCTGGGCCGCGCGCTGGGATATCCTCGACAAGGCCAGCGAGAGTATCGATATCAGCTACTTTATTCTTAAGCAGGATGTCTTCGGCGCCGCGTTTCTCGGCCACCTGCTGAGGAAAGCCGAACAAGGTGTGAAGGTGCGCATCCTGCTCGATGCGTTCGGTACCAAGTTGTCCTGGCATCTTGAGGGCAACGACTACCTCGATACCCTGGTGAACACCGGTAATGTCGAGGTGCGCATGTTCCGCCCACTTCTCAACCGTGCTATTGAAGGCTTGCTGAATATGAGCCTTGCCGTGGCTGTGGCCAGCGAACACGACAAAATTCTGGTGGTGGACGGAAAATATGCGATTACCGGCGGTCGCAACATTGCCACGGAATATTTCGTCCATCCGGACGAGGCGGAAATGGTGTTCACCGATCTGGGCGTGGAAGTCCACGACCGTGGCGTGGCGCGTGCGTTGACCGCGGCGTTCGAGGCCCAGTACCAGGCCGACAGCGCCAAGCCGGTGACGCGTGAACGGGTTGATCTGCAGTCACAACGGCACAAGCTTGAGCTCTCCTATCAGGCGATGGACCGGTGGTTGCGCAAAGGGCGGGTGCCCGATGCACTGGCGGCCGAGCTGCAGGAAGAGGGCCTGGCGTGGCCCAAGGATCTGGCTCGCGCGGCAAGTATCAAAGGCAGTCTGAGGCAAGCGCTCCCGCCCTACGTGGAAGCGGAAACACGCATACTGGACAGTACGACGCGTTTCAAATCAGCCGACGACATCATCACCCAGGCTTCCATCCGTCTGGTCAAAAGCGCGCGCAAGGAAATCTTCATTCAGAACCCCTACGTCGTGGTGGCGGACGAGGCCATCGACGTGTTCGCCGAAGCATCGCAGCATGGGGTGCCCATCGTGCTGTTTACCAACAGTCCGGTAGCGGCCGACAGCGCGGTCAGTCAGGCATTTTTTCTCGAGCAATGGCCGCGGCTGCTGGCGGGAATACCCAGCCTGCGCCTGTACGCCAACGCGGAAGACGAAATGATACACGCCAAGCTGGCGACCTTTGACGGAGTATTGAGCCTCGTCGGCACCTATAATCTCTCTCCCTTGAGTATGGCAACCAACAGCGAGGTGGTGTTGGCGGTCTGGTCGCCAGAGCTGGCCAAAAAACTCACCGCCACCCCGCGCGCCCGGCTGGCCGCCGGTAAGCCGCACGTCTATCAGTATTTGATCGTCCGGAATGCCGAAGGAAGCGCTCAGCTGGACGAGGAGGGCGCGCCGATCGTTGAGTTCGGGCCGCGGGATCACGCCAATCTGGACGACATGAAGAAGCTGCAGACGATCCGCAAGGCGGTTAAAGCCGCCGGTATGCTGCCCGGTGTTTCAACTTTTTTCTGAGCTATTTCGACCCGGGTTTTTCAAGCCCACATGCGCGCGTTCATGAATCGCTTCGCCGCGGCGGCATCCGAGCGTTCCAGCAATACAAAGTCACACAGCACGCCCTGCGCATCGACCGCCCGGTACAGGTAGCGGTCGTTTCCTTTGATATTGACAAGCGCTTCGTTGATCTGCACAGCCGTGGCCTCAACATTCTCCGGGTGCGTTTTTATCCGCAACTGGGGCGCGAGACGCCGTACCCACCTCGAGACGGTGGTCTGGCTGACCGCCAGACCGCGCTTTTGCATTTCGTCGTACAGTTGGCGGTAGCTGAGCTTGTGGCGCAAATGCCAGCCTACGGCCAATTCGATAATCTCATCCTGAACCTCGCGCCACTGCAGGGTTTGAGAGGCCGTGAGGGCTAGCGGAAATGGCGTACTGCACAGTGTCCCCTGGGGTTTGCCGATGTAGTAGCCCTGGGCATGGTCAACACCCAGATCGCGTAGTATCTGCAATGTAGGGGCGTCCTGGACATACTCGGCGATGGTTTGTTTTCCGACCGCGTTGGCGATCTGAATTATCGATTTCACCATGGCCTGATCGATGGGTTCGTTGGCAATGTTCTTGATGAAGCCACCGTCGATTTTGAGGAAATCCGACGGCAAATGCTTGAGATAATTAAACGAGCTGAAGCCGGCGCCGAAGTCGTCCAGCGCGAAACGACAGCCCAGCTGCATGATATCCTGGATCAAGCCACGCGCCTGCGCCAGATGGCGCACCGCCACCTGCTCGGTGATTTCGAATATCACCATGCCCGGGTCGAGGTCGTTTTGCTGCAGGTGGCGCTCAATGCGTTGCACCAGTCCGGGGTCGTCAAACACGTAGCCCGAGAGGTTCATGGTGAGTTTGATATCGTGCCCGCGTTGACGAAACTCTGCCAGTGCCTGTATCGACTTGGCAATGACCATATGGTCAATTTCCACCATCAACCCAAAACGGTTGGCGGCCGGCATGAAGGCGGCCGGCGGTATGACACCTTGTTTGTTTCCGGGCATGCGCAGCAAAACTTCATAGATCGAAGCCCGGCCGTCGTTGAGCTGGATGATCGGCTGGTAATGCAGCACAAAGCTGTCGTTGTTCAGGGCTTCTTTGATTTTTTGCGACCAACCGATATCGGCCGCCATGCGACGTTTCTCACGCCCGGACACCTCGTAGCAATGGTACCGGTTGCGTCCCCGGGATTTGGATTCGTGGCAGGCCAGATCGGCCTGCGAGAGCAGTTCATCCGAGGTAAACGTCTCGGCGCCGATCATCGTGAGGCCGATACTGCATAATACGTTCAGTGACTGTCCGTCTTCGACAAACAGCGCATCGCGCATCACCTGAACCAGCTGTGCGGCGATGCGTTGCGCCTCTTCGGCTTTGATGTCCTTCAACAATATGGCGAACTCGTCGCCGCCAAAGCGGGCCACCAGGTCCTGGGTGCGCAGGCTGTTATGCAGGCAGCTGGCAGCCTGAATCAGCACCCGGTCTCCGGCGGCATGACCGAGCGTGTCGTTGACGTACTTGAACTGATCCAGATCGACGAACAACAGGGCGCTGCTGTTTTGGCGTCGTCCGCCTACCCGCGCGATTTCCTCGTCCAGCCGCTGGGTGAAAGAACGGCGGTTGAGCAGGCCGGTCAGCGGATCGTAATCGGCCAGCCGGCGCAAGCGTTTATCGCGATCGTTGAGCGCACGGATGGTGGTGCGCAGGGCGCTGTGGATGGCGACAATTTCTTTGTGTCCGGTCGACGATACCTCTACTTCGGTTTCACCCGCCGCCAGTCGGGCGAGCGGTTTTTCGAGCTCGCTGAGCGGTCTCAGCGCGCGCTTCAACACATGGCGCCCGAGCAACGCCAGTGGCACCAGGGCCAGGGCCAGGGCCAGGCTACCGGCGGCGATGCTGGTCATCAGCCGGTTCTGATAGCGGCTGAAATCCAGGCCAAGCTCGACAAAACCGACCAATTGGATATTGTCTGAGGGTGCAGCATCGAGGTCGAAGTTCAGCAACTGTCCGGGTTTTATCGATTCCACCCACACCGGCGCGCTCACCCTGAACAAGGCGTGCTGTTCCTGCGTGGAGTCGAGCAGATAAGGTTTATCCGGGCTGTCGATGACTCTCAGGGTATCCAGTTGTTGTGCGCTGAGCAGCTTAACGTCATCGACTCGGGGTCCGCCGTGCGCGCTTTGCCCGAACAATACCTCACCGCTGGCCGAGTAGTAGCGTACCAGCATGATTTCCGGAAAGTTGGCGATATAGTTTTCAATGCGTACAAAACGCTCATTGTCGTCTATTTGCTGACGGTACAATGGCGCGCCGAGGTCTTCCAGTTCGGAAATCCAGGCGACCGCCCATTTGCGCAGATTGTCTTCGATGACGGCATTCGAGATCACCCACAAGCCGCCGATGGCGAGCAGGCCGACGACCGATGCCAATAGCAGCTGTGCCAGCAATATGTCGCCGACCAGACTGCGCGCCTGTCTCGCCGGTATGCGCAGCACCCGCGCCAGCCATTGGCCCATACGGGGGACAGATCGGCGCACGGTGTCCATCGATCGCGCACTTGGTGCGGCGCGAGACAGCCCCGTATGCATGCGCCGGAGACTGTGTTTCCAGCCCTCCACGGTCCTCTTCCAGTCACTATGCAGTGTCCTGCAGGTCTCTTCGTAAGCGTGCCCAAGCGCTGGCAGGCGCGCCAGGATTAAGCTCAGGACGCGTTGACCGGCGGCCGATGCAGGAGGGAGTTCAGCGGGCATCGGCGCCACTTAGCGTTGCTGCCGGTAGGGTTACATACCCGAGTCGATGCGCTAAGCCGTCGTTGATTTCAATGTGGACTTTGGTTAACCGCCTTAAGGGGGAAATGGCGTCGCTAGGACCCTTGGCGGCGGCTCGCAGCGCCGCCAGCACCTGGTCGGCAATATCCGCCTCGACGCTGCTTGCACTGATTAAGCCGCCCAGTTTGAGTAGCTGTGGATGGAATACAGCCACCTGCTTTCGGTGTCGGGTGCTATAGGTCATCAGCTCGCGCAGGACCCGGTGACTCAGTATGCGGTCGTCCGGTAACAGCCATAAACCGTCGATGTCGGGCACCAGCCGCTTGAACTCATACAACGTTTCTTTGTCGGTTTGCGCGATACGGTGGATCAGTTCCATCCCCTGCTGTTGGGCCGCGGCGTGCGCTTGAGCGATGAGTGCTTCATGTCCGGGGCCGGTGATGACGCCAATACGTTGTATATCGGGCGCAAGCGCTTTCCAGGCTTTGAACTGCTGGTTCGGCGGCGGCAACATGCTTACGCCGCGTATGTTTTTCGCGCTCAGCCCATAGTCGCGATAATTAAACACTTGGCAGAATACCAATTGCTTGTCCGGCACGTTCCTGGCGCCGCGCGCGGCCAGATCGCCGATGGCCACCACCTGATCGTAGTCGGAAAGCCCGGCCGGATTACGAAAAAAAATCTTCGCCTGCGTTTCGTCGCGCAATGGGAACGGCCGGGCACGCTTGAGCCGTGCCGTCAGCTCGTCGGCAATACGTTTATAAACGGGTACGTTGGCGGCGTAGACCACGGCCACGTGGGTAATCGCAGGCGCTTTGGCCGCCGGCGGTTTCGCGGGTTGGGGCGGCGCTTTCACCGGAGCGGGTTTGGGCGGAGCCGGTTTGCTCAGCAGCGCACACCCCGACAGTAAACCACCGCTCAGCAGGCAGCCACAGAGTATCAGCGAAAGACCGGTGCGCGGCGCGCGCCCAAGCCGCAGCGCTGCCCGGCCGGGCAACGCGATAAACCAACAAATCCTCAACATTGACACCTTCACCCGTATTTACAACAGCAGCCACCGGCGTCCACCACGACAGCGGCTGCGGGACGTTACATTGAGGCGATCGAACCCACTGTCAGGTCCACCGCGATCGACAAGCCCGTGCAGCTTTGTGATCCAATCGGCGGTTTCGTGGAAACCTTTATTTTTTCTTGCTTCACATGCCCTTATGACATGCTTTCGGCAATGGCGGGGGGTTGGAGGTGCCCTTTGCAGGGCTGATCGGGCAGTTACCACGCCGCCAACCCGCGCTCTTGCGCAATGTTCGGAGCGCCGGTATCCCTGGCACACCGATTGCTGATACCTTTGGCGATGTGTGCTCTGACTCGACCCTGACCCGATAATGATTGATTCCGCCCCAAAAAGACGCTCTACAGGTTTGAAAATATTACTGATTGGACTGATCGGGGTGGTAATACTTACAATCCCTGTGGTGATACTGTTTGTCGCGCCTATGACTTATTCGGGTCTGATTGAGCGCGCCATTCACGCCGGCTCGGGGCTCGAGGCGCATATCACCGATATTCAGCTCGACCTCGCGCCGTTGCAGATCGTTAGCAAAGAGGTGCAGTTTTTTAATCCCGAAGTGGATTACCCCGAACCGGTGTTGACGGTGGGGCGGTTTTCCGCAGCCATGGACGTCGGTGGATATCTGCGCGGTGCGCCGAACTGGTGGCAATCGCAAGCCTCGGGCGTGGTGGCCAGATTTGGCGAGGACAAACACGGGCGCAGTATCTGGACTCGCGCGGACAGCGAAACCCCTCCACCCGATCCGCAGCCCGGCGAGGCCTCTCGCACACCCTTGCTCGGGTTTGGCGATATCGAAATCTCTGATCTCGATATCCTGCGCATCGCGGAGGGACAGACGCACCGCCTGCACGTCTCGACGCTGTCGTTGAAAAAACTCAGCGACCAGCGTCTCGAGCTTACCCT
>JASBSN010000074.1 GCA_030148915.1 Thiogranum sp. | reverse complement strand
TTCCAGACGCACAAACAGGATCACCATTCCCGCCAGGGTCTGTTGCGCATGGTCAGCAACCGCCGCAAGTTGCTCGACTACCTCAAGGGCAAGGACGTCGGGCGTTATCACGAGCTGATCGGTCGTCTGGGTCTGCGCCGCTGATTCATTTTGCACATACCATCAACCGCTGTAGACAGCAGTAAGGATTATATTCAGTGAAGCCAATCAAGAAATCTTTCCAGTACGGCAGTCAAACGGTGACCATGGAAACCGGCGAAATCGCCCGACAGGCGTCCGGCGCGGTGATGGTCAGCATGGGGGAGACGGCCGTGTTCGTCACCGTCGTGGGACTGAAACGCGGCTCGGAGGGACGCGATTTCTTCCCCCTGACGGTCGACTATCAGGAACGCACCTACGCCGCCGGCCAGATACCCGGCGGTTTTTTTCGTCGCGAAGGCCGTCCCAGCGAAAACGAAACCCTGCTCTGTCGTCTGATCGACCGTCCCATCCGACCGCTGTTCCCTAAAGGTTTCACCAACGAAGTGCAGATTATCGCCACGGTCATGTCGCTGGACCCGGAAATCGATCCGGACATTGCCGCACTGCTCGGCGCCTCGGCCGCCTGTTCCATTTCCGGATTGCCGTTCAGCGGCCCGGTGGGCGCGGCGCGTGTCGGCTATCTCGATGGTGAGTACGTCCTCAACCCGACGCGCAGCCAACTGGCGGAGTCGCAGCTCGACCTGGTGGTGGCGGGCACTTCCAAGGCGGTGCTCATGGTCGAATCGGAAGCCAAAGAGCTGCCCGAAGACGTGATGCTGGGTTCGGTGGTCTATGGTCATGAGCAGATGCAGGTCGCTATCAAGGCGATCAGCGAGTTGGCCGCACAAGTCAACGCGCCGGCCTGGGAATGGCAGACGCCGGCCGGCGACGATGCATTGGCCGGCGCGGTGGCCGAGGCCGCCCAGAGCGCCTTCGGTGATGCCTATACGATTGCCGACAAACAGGAGCGCTACACACGACTGGACGCCATCCGCAGCGAGATCCTGGAAAAGCTCGCCGGCGGTGAATCCCCGGCCTACAACGAAGAAGAAGTCCGCGGCGCCATGGGCAAACTGGAAAAGAGCATCGTGCGCAGCCGCATTATCAAGGGTGAGCCGCGTATCGACGGTCGCGACACAAAAACAGTCCGTCCGATCACCGTGCGTACCGGTGTGTTGCCCCGTACTCACGGTTCGGCCCTGTTCACTCGCGGTGAGACCCAGGCGCTGGTGGTCACCACGCTCGGCACCGAACGCGATGCACAGATCATCGACGCGTTGCAGGGTTCGTACCGCGAGAACTTCATGCTGCACTACAATTTCCCGCCTTATTGCGTCGGCGAGACCGGTCGGGTAGGCAGCCCCAAGCGGCGTGAAATCGGTCACGGTCGTCTGGCCAAGCGCGGCCTCCTGGCCTGTATGCCGAACACCGACGAATTTCCCTACACCATTCGGGTGGTCTCCGAAATCACCGAGTCCAACGGCTCCAGCTCCATGGCCAGCGTCTGCGGCAGCAGCCTGGCGATGATGGACGCCGGCGTGCCGTTGAGCGCACCGGTGGCCGGTGTCGCCATGGGCCTGATCAAAGAAGGCGATGAGTTCGCCGTACTCACCGACATCATGGGCGACGAGGATCACCTCGGCGACATGGACTTCAAGGTGGCCGGCACCGACAAGGGCGTCAACGCCCTGCAGATGGATATCAAAATCGACGGCATCACCAACGAGATCATGGAAGCCGCGCTGGCGCAGGCACACGACGCGCGCCTGCACATACTCGAGGAAATGGCCAAGGCGATCGACAGTCCGCGCACCGAGATGTCCGCCTTTGCACCGCGTTACATCACCATGAAGATCAACCCCGATCGCATCCGCGATGTCATCGGCAAGGGTGGCGCCACCATCCGCGCGCTGACCGAGGAAACCGGCGCCAGCATCGATATCGACGACAGCGGTATGGTCAAGATCGCTTCGGTCGATCGCGCCGCCGGCGAAGAAGCGCGCAAACGCATCGAGCAGCTGACCGCCGATGTCGAAGTCGGTCACGTGTATGAAGGCAAAGTGGCCAAACTGATGGATTTCGGCGCCTTCGTCACCATCCTGCCCGGCAAAGACGGACTGGTGCACATTTCGCAGATCTCCGAAGAGCGCGTCGAGAAAGTCAGCGACAAACTCAACGAAGGCGACACCATCAAAGTGAAAGTGCTGGAAGTCGACAAGCAGGGCCGCATTCGCCTGAGCATGAAGGCGGTGGGCCAGGTCTGATGGCTGGCCGCACACGACCGTGACGGTGTAATTTCAGTTTACGGTTGAAATACTTAAGGGGCCTTGCGGCCCCTTTTTTATGGCCTGAAGAAAAAGCGACTGCCGCAAACCGGCGGATCTGTAGCGGGATGAACAGGTCGCGGACATTGATCCGCGATTAGAGGATGTGCTAGCTTACGCAGTAGGGAGAGCCATCGGTAACGGATTCATGATGGCTAAGCGTATTATAAATATAATACAAAAAGGCCAGGGATGCCGCACAACATCCAGCCAGAGCAAGCAGTCGACACAGGCTTAGTCAGCCTGATCATAATCGCCCGTTACTTCGGCGTGGCGGCAGAGCTCGAGCAGCTCAAGCATAAATTCACGACCTCGCAAACATCCACAGCATCGGCTGAATTGGTTCGGGCTGCGCGCTCTGTTGGGCTGAAAGCAAGGGCGGTTCGCAGCGAATGGCGCAAGCTGCAGAAAACGCCGCTGCCCGCACTTGCCCAGCATCAGGATGGCCACTGGTTTGTAGTGGCACGAGTGGACGGCGAGCGTGCGCTGATTCAGGACCCCCTGGAAATCAAGCCTTTGACCCTGCCACGGGAACTCTATGAGTCATCCTGGAACGGGACGCTGATACTGTTGGCCCGCCGGGCGCGCCTTGGCGATGCGACAACCCGTTTTGGTTTCCGCTGGTTTGTCCCGGCGCTGATCAAATACCGTAAGCTGTTCGCCGAAGTGTTGGTGGCATCCTTCTTTTTGCAATTATTTGCGCTTATTACTCCGCTGTTTTTCCAGGTCGTCATCGACAAGGTGCTGGTACACAAGAGGCTCACTACGCTCGATGTTCTGGCGGTCGGTTTAATCGTCGTATCGATCTTTGAAGTGCTGCTCGGCGGTCTGCGGACCTATGTCTTTTCGCATACCACCAACCGCGTCGATGTCGAACTGGGTGCAAAGCTATACCGTCATCTGCTCAGTCTACCCATGAGCTACTTCGGCGCGCGCCGTGTCGGTGATTCGGTGGCCCGCGTTCGCGAACTGGAAAATGTGCGCAGCTTCATCACCGGCTCGGCCCTGACCCTGGTGATCGATCTGTTGTTTACCTTCGTGTTTCTGGCGGTGATGTACTACTACAGCCCGTTGCTGACCTATATCGTGTTGGGCGCCATTCCGGCCTATATCCTGCTGTCGGTTTTCGTGACACCCCTTCTACGCGCGCGCGTCAACGAGAAATTCAACCGTGGAGCAGAAAACCAGGCGTTCCTGGTCGAATCGGTTAATGGCGTGGAAACTCTCAAAGCGATGGCCATAGAACCGCGGATGCAGGACCGCTGGGAGGAACAGCTGGCCGGCTATGTGCATGCCAGCTTCAAGGCGTCCAATCTGGGCAATATCGCCAGCCAGACGGCCGGCCTGATTAACAAGGTGGTGATCGTGTTGATCTTGTGGGTCGGTGCAAGGGCGGTCATTCAGGGTGATCTCAGTGTCGGTCAGCTCATCGCCTTCAACATGCTGGCAGCGCGGGTCAGCGGACCGGTGCTGCGACTGGTGCAGTTATGGCAGGACTTCCAGCAGGCCGGTGTATCCATCCAGCGGTTGGGAGATATCCTTAATGCGCCGACAGAGCCGGGGTACGATCAGTCGCGCCTGTCGCTGCCCGGCATCCAGGGTCGTATCCGATTCGATCAGGTGAATTTCCGCTATCGCACCGACGGTGCGGAAGTTTTGCGCGACTTGTCACTGGATATCAAGATTGGCGAAGTTATAGGCCTAGTGGGGCGTTCCGGCTCCGGTAAGAGCACACTGACAAAACTGGTGCAGCGACTCTACGTCCCTGAACGCGGTCGGGTGCTTATTGACGGGGTGGATATCGCCCAGGTCGATACGGCCTGGCTACGCCGCCGTATCGGTGTCGTGTTGCAGGAAAATGTGCTGTTCAACCGCTCAGTACGCGAGAACATCGCCTTGAGTGACCCCGGAACACCCATGCAGACAGTGATACAGGCGGCCAAGCTGGCCGGGGCGCATGAATTTATTTTGGAAATGCCGCAAGGCTACGACAGCATTGTGGGCGAACACGGTGACAACCTGTCCGGCGGCCAGCGCCAGCGCATCGCTATCGCCCGGGCGCTGGTCAGCAACCCGCGCATACTGATTTTTGACGAAGCTACCAGCGCACTGGATTATGAATCCGAAAGCGTCATCCAGAAAAACATGCAGGCAATCTGCAAAGGACGAACCGTCATCATCATTGCCCATCGGCTGTCGACGGTCCGCGGCACACAGCGCATCGTCGTCATGGAAAAAGGCCAGATCATCGAGCAGGGCACCCACGACGAGCTTTTGCACGTAAGAGGCCAGTACGCCCGGCTTTACGCCTTGCAAACCGGGCATAACATACAGGTGGCAGAACGGTAGCGTCATGGCGAGCGAACTCGACTTTCTACCGGCTGCGCTGGAAATTCAGGAAAAGCCGCCTTCGCCGGTCGGGCGCGCCATCATCTGGTCGATTGTTACGTTTTTCAGTATGGCCATTGCTTGGGCCATGTTGGGCGAAATCGACATCGTGGCGACGGCCCAGGGAAAAATCATTCCCAGCGGCAGAGTCAAAGTGATTCAACCGATGGAAATCGGCGTGGTGCGGAAAATCCATGTGACCGAAGGTCAACAGGTCCAGGCAGGGGATCTGCTGGTAGAGCTGGATCCCACCGCCAGTCAGGCGGACCTGGGCCGTCTGGAAACGGAACTGGTGTCGGCGCGCCTTGATGCCGCCCGCTATGAGGCCTTGGAAAGTATCACCACAGAAGGGGGTACAGCCGAACCCCGGTCGGAGAGACTTGTTATGACATTATCGCCAACGCTCAGTTCGTCGGCAACCGGCCATGCAAAGGCCTTGCAGAAACAAATGCTGATCAGCGAGTGGGCCGAACACCAGGCGCGCGCCGCCGCGCTCGATAACACCATGACCAGCCGTATCGCCCAACTGGCGGCTTTGAGAGAAGAGGTAAAACAACTGGAGGCCACGTTGCCGCTGATCACGCGGCGGGCCGGCGCTGTTAAACAACTGGCCAATAAACAACTCAGTTCCGAACAGTCCTGGCTGGAGCTGGAAGAACAGCGCCTGGAACAAAAACAGGAACTGGCCTCTCTGCGGAAACAGACCGAACAGATCTCCGCGTCTGTCCACGAGACCCGTCAGCAGCGTAAGGCGCTGGAGGCCGGCTTTCGCAGCGAAACATTAACAAAACTCTCAGAGTCCGAACAACGCATTGCCCAACTTCAGCAACAGCGGGTCAAGGCCAGCCAGCGGACCGCGTTACAGAGGCTGAGCGCCCCGGTGTCGGGCATCGTGCAGCAGCTGTCCATACACACCATCGGTGGCGTGGTGACCCCGGCACAAGAGCTGATGAAAATCGTTCCGGAGAGCCAGTCCCTGGAAGTGGAAGCATGGATCCTGAATAAAGACATTGGCTTTATTGAGGAGGGGCAGCGTGCCGAGGTCAAAGTTGAGACCTTCACGTTTACAAAGTATGGAACCGTTCATGGCGAAGTGACCGATATTTCCAACGACGCGGTCACAGATGAGGAAAAGGGCCTGGTCTATTCTGGACGTGTCATGATGGATGAGTCGACGATTCGGGTGGGCGAGAAGCGGGTAAATCTTTCTCCTGGCATGGCGGTGACCGTTGAAGTGAAAACCGGTAAGCGAAAACTGATTGAATACCTCATGAGCCCGTTGCTGCGATACAAAGAAGAAAGTCTGACCGAGAGGTAGAAGTATGCCGTTGGTTAACCAGCGGCTGGCCGTATACATAACGAAGGTCGCTTAAAATGAATGAACTGCTTGGCTTTATGGTTTTATCTGGACCCCTTTTTCCGGCACTGATGTGGCTGGTCATCACCACTATTCTGGTTCTGGTTGCCGTGCGACCTGCCGGCGATTTCAGGCGGCGTGCGAGTATCAAGCTGTTGGCTTTTGTGGTTATTCTGGTGTTGCCGTTTTCTGACGAGATCGTGGGACACCTATATCTAAGATATTTATGTGAAACGCAGGGCGGATTCAAGGTCTATAAAACAGTGGAATTGCCAGCTAAATATTGGGATAGAAGTGGAAATCCTATCTTTATTACCTTCTCTCGGTTTGACAAGTATAAAAAAAATGGAGTTATGAATCCGGCTATGCTACCTGAGTACGAAGTAGATTTTAAAACAGAGAAATACTCGTCGCTGTTTAAAATAAAGAAATTCCGATTCTGGTATCTTGAAAAAGAAACTAAAAATATTCTGGCAGAATATAAATCATTTTCATATGCAGGTGGATGGTTAAAAAATATTTTTTATTCCGCAGGCGGTCCATCATGCAGCGACGCGAAGCAACCAGATAATACTGAACAAATATTGTCTATTTTTACACCGCAACTAAAAAGCGATGAAGGAGGCTAGACGTGAATACAACGGATGTAAGCTTTCAGCAAGCACAGATAAGTCAAGCTGCATATGCACCTAAACTGACTGGAGGTATGAAAGGTCAGGTTCAAGCTTATATTGATCAGCTTACAAGCAGTAGTGTAAACATGTCTGATAGGCAAGCGAGAGTATTTGCTGACACCTACGAAGTTGTCGATCAGTACACAGATTTAATACCCGGCTTATCAGCCACTGTCTTCAAAGACCGCAGCGAAAGAATTTATTTCGCTATCCGAGGAACAGAAACAGAACTATTTACCGGAGCGGTAGACTGGCTGAACAACCTGGCTGATGTCGGTCCCGATGGTGTGGCGATAAATCAGGGGTTGTCATTATACAACTACCTGCAGCGGCTGAAGGGCTCGGCCGGCGCCACGGTACCCCAGTACCGCTACAATGCCACTCATCAGACAATCTCAAGCAGTGACTTGGTATTATCTAGCGAGGGAGCATTGGCTGGGTTTCAGGGCACGATGAGCGTTAGCGGCCATTCGCTGGGCGGTCATCTGGCGATGATGATGAGTCGGTTGGCGCCGGATTTGGTGGATTCGGTGTATACCTTCAATGCACCGGGTTTTGATACTGATCTGGGGCCGCAGACTGATCCATTTACTCCCCCGCTGACCAGCGAAGGTTTTTATGCGGCCTTGAAGAATGCCGGTGGTTCTCCTCTGACCGGTGCCCTGGGCGCCGGTTGGAATGCCGGCAAGCTGGCGCACTTTAATGTAGTAGGCGACGTTGTCAGCAGAATCGGCTTTACCCCTGGGGCGCAGCAGAATTTGTTTTCAGAAACGGCCAGCTCGGGTGCTGTGCAGGACGTGTCTGGCGCGCACAGCATCGGTCAATTGACAGATGCCCTGGCCGTTTACGATCTGCTGAACAGACTCAACCCAGCGCTGGATCTCTCCCGGCTCACCCCGCTGCTGGAGGCGGGCTCCAATCAAGCCGCCAACAGTCTGGAGAACCTCGTCAATGCCCTGGGCGATCTGCTGGGCCTGGGGTCAACCGTGATAACCGATAACCGGGACCAGCTCTACGACCGTATCCAGGCCATTCAGAACGGGCTGCCCTCACAGCCGCCCTTTGCGCTGACCTCATTGGTCAACCTGGCGCCGGAGGCCGTTGCGGGAGCGGCGTCCGTGGACAAGGGTTTTATTTATGCACTGGAAACGCTGATCCCATTCGCTGTCGTCGGGGATAATTCGTTGTATGGCGGCATCAACGCCAACGACTACACGCCTGAGTATCTCCTCGACCGTGCCACGCTGTTGGAGGATAAGATGATACGGGCGGTCAGCGATTATCCTCTGAGTGGTGTGGGCACCGAGTTGAACGGTGGAGGGCCTTATGCCGGGCAGTTTCTGCACCTTATTGATGACGGATCAAACTACGATGCGCGCAAGTTCAATGGTGTACCGGCGGATGCCGAGCTGACGCTGCATTTCGGGCGCGATGACGCTGTAAGCGGAGATACCTTGGTGGGCGCGGTCGGTAAGGATCATCTCTATGGCCGCGCCGGCGATGACACGTTGGAGGGTGGAATTGGTGACGATTACCTGGAAGGCGGATTAGGAAATGACACCTATATTTTCAATGCCGGTGACGGTACCGACACGATCCTTGATTCTGACGGCATCGGCAGTATCGTTGTTCGCGCTACCACGGGTGATATGGCGCTTGGCGGTATCATGGAGAGCGTTCCGGGCGCGACCAATCTCTACTCGGACAGCGAGGGTAACCATTACACAAAAGTCGGCAGCGACTTGTTCATCGACATCAGGAATGACGGTGGAAGGATTCTGGTAAAAAGCTTCACAGACGGTATGCTCGGCATAAGCCTGAAGGTTGTCGAAGACCCTTTGTCGCCGCAGGCTCCTGCCGGTGTGCAGTATTTTTCTCTCGGGCTGCCGAATGAGCCTGCCTATGCGCTTTCGCCTACGGTAGGACTTGGACATCCTGATTATCCGAATGTCGATAATCCGCTGCTCACTGAAGTCATTCAGGCGGGAGGGGCCGCAGCTCCCGTGCTGGTATCGGGTTCGTCATATATCACCGGCGAAGTATACGGGGGGCTCGGCGACAGTTACATTCAGGGTGATGACGGTTTCAATTCACTGCACGACGATTTGTTCTACACCGCGGGTAACACCGACGGAAAACCCGTTCAGTGGCTAATCGACCAGCCCGATATCGGTCCTACATTGGAAGGGGGCCGGTTTGTGAGTTTGGGCGATCAGGTCGGCGATGATGTCATGCGTGGTGGCGGAGGCGATGATTGGCTTTATTCGCACGGTGGCGATGACTGGCTTTACGGTGACGCCGGTAACGATCTTCTGTTTGATAATCCGGGCCTGGAGCTTGGCGACAACCGCTGGTTGTCACTTCCGGGAGCCAGTAGCGATGATCATCTCTTTGGTGGTAGTGGTAATGACGTGCTGTTAAGCCTGCAGGGAAAAGATTCCCTTGACGGCGGTGATGACAATGACATTCTCCTTTCGGGTCAAGATGACGACACGCTTTCTGGTGGTGCCGGGGATGACTGGCTGTTGGCAGATGCAGCGCTCTTTCGGTATGAGATTCGATTAGAGCCGGACGGTAGTTATGCGCAGGTATTTGAGGCTGCCGATGAAACTGTAACCTATGGAAAAGACCAGCTATTTGGTGATGCAGGCAACGATGTTCTTGCTGGTGGTGGAGATGGCGACTGGCTGCTTGGTGGCGATGGCAACGATACGCTCTGGGGTGATGGAAGTGCTGTGGTGGATGAGAATGGCGCTATTCACATGGCCGTCGGCGATGGAACTCTTGCCGGCGATGATCGTCTCTTTGGCGAAAAAGGTGACGACATTCTGCTGGGCGGTGGCGGCAATGATTATCTGGACGGTGGCGACGGGAACGATCAGCTGGAAGGCGATCATGCTGATCTTGACGTTGCGTATCACGGCGATGATCACCTGTTTGGCGGCGCGGGTGATGACACCCTGGTCGGCTACGGCGGCGATGATACGCTGTCGGGCGACGCGGGTGCCGATCAGCTGTGGGGAGACGAGGGTCAAGACCGGTTATTTGGAGGTGAGGGTGCCGATAGTCTGAGCGGCGGGAAGGGTGACGATGTGCTCTCAGGAGGTGCCGGCGATGATCAGCTTGTCGGCGGCGAGGGGATGGACGGGCTGTTCGGAGACGCGGGTGCTGACCGCTTTGACGGGGGGGCAGGCGACGACATTTTATCCGGGGGGTCCGGGAACGACGAATTGTACGGTTCCGCTGGCGACGATGTTCTCGTAGGGGGCTCCGGCGCTGATCTGTTGTTCGGAGGTGCTGGCGACGATGTCTATCTGGCTAGTTTGGGCAGCGGAGAGGATGTCATCGTTGATACGCAAGGCAATAACAGCATAACATTTGGGCCAGGGATCACCCTGGACAGCCTCAGTTTCCAGGAAATTCAGGCCAGCGACGGCGCCTATTACTTTGCTATCGACAGCGGTCTTTCCGCCAATCGGGTGCTTGTCAAGAATGCGCCACTGAACACTATCAGCAGCGTTCGCTTTGCGGATGGCACGGTTCTATCCTTGGCCGGATTGCTGGCACAGGCGAATATTCCCCTCAGAACCTCGGGCAGCGACGCGGATGATACGATCCAGGGGGGTGCGGCGGCCGACGTATTTTTTGGTGGTAATGGCAATGATAGGATTTTTGGTGCCAACGGCTCAGATCACTTAAACGGCGGCGACGGTGATGACCGGCTTCTCGGCGATGCAGGCGATGATGTACTTAACGGCGGTACTGGTAATGACGAGTTGCGTGGTGGCTCCGGAAGCGATAGCTACTTTCTCAGCTGGGGGATGGGCCAGGACAGCTTGATTGAGGGCACAGGAGAAAGCAGTATCCTGCAGCTGGATGCCGGCATCGGTCTGTCGGATTTGTCGATGTCCCGAAGCGGCAACGATCTACTGGTTAAGTTTAAAGGCGCAAGTGACAGCCTTCTTGTTAAAGATTATTCGTCCAGTGGCCAGTTGTTGACCCTGCGTACAGCCGATGGGGTTAGTACGCTTATCGATAACAACCTGATTGACAGTGCTCGACCGGTAGTCGTTGCCAGTGCTACGGCTGCCATTGACCGCTACCAGACGACTGTCAAATCTGTGTTCACCTCCACCCGGGGTGATAACGGCAGTGTTCTGGGGGCGGGCGGGGCACTGCGCAGGACCGCTTCGGTAGCCAGCAGTGCCAGCGCTTTTACGGAGTATTTCAACGAGCAGTTCAGAGTCGTCGATCAATACAGCGATGGTAGTTATATAAGTCGTGAGTCTTCGCCCGTCTACGACTCTGTCCGCCTCCAGACCGGGCAGGGTACGGCGTCAAGTGCCGCCATCAATACAAATGTGGCACAGCAAATATTGGACACTACCGGAGCGACGTTCAGCCCGGCAGCCGGTACCGGAACGGAGATTCCAGCCGGCGCAGCAATAGTGTCGGTTTTTGGTCGACCGGAGGATGCTGATGGCAATGTGGAGGCCGCCACCAACGGATATTCACAGAAGCTAGGATATTGGGTGTTTCCGTCGGGGCTTGGGGGCGTTCAGACCCCAGGGCTTCAGTTCAACACAATCCCGAATAATACCTATGAAACAAATTCAGTACTGACCTTGGAGCGAATCACAGCCGGACCTTCAGACAACGTTATCACTACTACAGGATATTCAATCGTCGATGCCGGGGCGGGTAATGATACCGTCACAGCGAGCTTCAATCTTGACTGGCGCTACAACCAGGAATTTTATGTCTCACCCTATACTTTTGACAGGCCTCATGACCGAAGAAACATTGGCGCCCTTTTGGACGGAAATACGGGTGACGATAATTTATCAGGAGGTGATGCAAACGACGTTTTGATCGGTGGCGACGGTAACGATTTCCTCAATGGCGCCTCTGGGGGTGATACCTACGTCATAACCGCAGGGGATACGGGCTGGGATATTATAGAAGACAGCGGCAGTCTGGTCTGGCACCCCGAAACCTTTTCAACCCGATATCAGGATTGGTATTACCAGTCCTTGAATATTGACGACTGGAAAGGGCGTGAAGACCGCGGTGAATCATTGCCACCGCTGCCTGTAATATCCATCAATGATTATCTGAGCATTGAGCAGCTTGCCGCGAAAGGCGTGATAGCCACCGATACAATTGAATTTGGCGATGGAATAAGATTGCCGGATTTGACCATTTCCTGGGGTGAATACGTCCCTTATGCAAAGGCGGAGGATGGGCCCAGTCCGCTCTCGCAGGTCAACTTTGGACCCCACGAATGGATGGACGCCGGCTCCGTGCACACGACCCTGGACATCAGCTGGAACGCCGGCACCGGCGTGCGCGTGGTTATGCCGCACGCAACACCCCTGGATAATAAAGTTTCCCCCACCGTTCTTGACTACGCGCCCAACTTGGATTTGACGCGGTTCGATTGGTTCCTCGGGACAGGCATCGAAGCGTTCAAGTTTTCAGATGGCGCAGAGCTGTCGATGCGTGACATGCTGGCGATGGCACCGACACCGCCTACACTTGATCCCCATATACTGGATAACACGCTCGAAGGCACCGTTGCAGCAGACAAACTGACTGGGTCTTTGGGCAACGACCTGCTGCGTGGCGGCCCCGGCAACGATGTTTATGTATTTAATGCAGGCGACGGTATAGATACTATCGAAGATGCCTCGTTTTTAGGCGACGCTAATACTATTCTTTTCGGTGCGGGAATCAGTTTGGGCGACCTTGCCCTATCCTGGACAGCGACTGGTCTCACCCTAAAGATAGGCTCATCCGGTGATGCTATTAATCTTATCAGTTCAGATCCCACCAATAATGATCCTTCTCAGGTGATTAAAACCCTTTCTTTCAGCACGAACGAAAATCTGGGCGGACCTGGAGTGTCTACCGTTCCACTTGCCGACTTATTGCCTTCGGGTGGCTCGGGCGAAATTCCCGGTATTCATGTCGTCGGAACCACAGGATACGATACCCTGACCGGCACGCCCGGAAAAGACGTAATTGAAGCGTTCTCCGGCAATGACACAGTGTATGCCGGAGAGGGCAATGATCTCATTGATGGCGGTGGGGGTCGGGACACGCTGAACGGTGAAGGGGGCGACGACACCTTTGTTGTGACTGGCAGCGACAGCGCATATGACACGTTCAATGGCGGTGCGGGGTTGGACACGATCCTGGGAGGGAACGGCGACGACACCATCCGCCTGCGTAATTTTGCTGCCAGTAGCAGTATAGAGTCTATCGACGGCGGGATGGGCTTTAATGTGATAGCCGGGAGCAGTGGTTATGACACCATTGATCTCAGTGCGACCACCGTGACTAACGTGGACCGGATCGACGCCGGTTCGGGTAACGATACCGTGATTGGCACTTCAGATAACAATATCATCATCGGCGGTGCAGGTCAGGATAACCTAAATGGTGGAGGCGGTGACGACACCTTTATCGTGATCGGTAGTGACAGTGCTTACGACACGTTCAATGGGGGTGCCGGGGTGGATACGATTCTGGGAGGCGATGGCAATGACACCATCCGTCTGCGTAATTTTTCGGCCAGTAGCAGTATAGAGTCTATCGACGGCGGAGCGGGTGTGAATGTAATTGCCGGCACCAGCGGTTATGACACCATTGACCTGAGCGCGACCACCCTCACCAACATTGACCGGATCGATGGCGGTTCCGGTAACGATACCATAACGGGTACTGAAGATAATAACGTTATCATCGGTGGCGCGGGTCGAGACATTCTAAATGGTGAAGGTGGTGACGACACCTTTATTGTGACCGGTAGCGACAGTGCTTACGACACGTTCAATGGTGGTGCCGGGGTGGACACAATTTTGGGAGGCGATGGTAATGACA
>JASBSN010000071.1 GCA_030148915.1 Thiogranum sp. | reverse complement strand
CCGGCCAGCGCGCGTAACAGATTGCCGCGCTTGTGCCGGACGTATTGACACCAAAACAATTGCACCAGCCAGTATCCGAGCAGGCTGCTGAGACTGCCGACCACCAGGCTGCCGATGAGCAGCGGCTGCCAGATGACGGCGACCTGCGTGAACAACCATTCAATACCGCCGCCGGAGAATTGACCGTTAGGCAGCGCGCTGGTATCGAGCAGCCGGGTTCCCAGCTTGTAGCAGAAATAGAATACCGGGCCCATGGTCAACGGGTTGGTGACGAAGATCAGTGCCACCGCCAGCGGCAGGTTGACGCGCAGCCACAGGGCGCCCAATCCGGCCAGAATTATCTGAAAAGGCAACGGCAGGAAGGCCACAAACAGTCCTACACCGGTGGCGCCGGCCACCGAGTGACGGTTCAAATGCCACAGTCGGGGGTGGTGTAAACGCTTGCCGAGGCGGCGAAAAAGCCAGTGATCGCGGACTTTTGCCGCGCTGGGCAGGTGGCGCCGGAGGAACTTGCGTGGCATGGCGTGGTGATATCTCTGGGCATCGGTTGATACCGCCTTTAGCGGCTGCAAAAGCGCGCCACTGTAGCGGTCCGCGTAAGCACCAGGGTAGGCCGGCATCATGACCGGCGCATGAGCGAACGATGATGTTTTGATTGCGCATGTCTGCTAGCCGGTGCTACGCCGCTGTGGCCCCGCTAGGCGGCATACAGACGGCCACCCGTGGCCACGGCGACGACGATCAGGCCGAGGGCGAGATTGATACCGACCAGCTGGCGGATCTGATTCAGCCTTTTTGCCGCTTCCGGCCACTGTTCTGTAACCACCGCTTCTTTTAAGCGCCTGAAGGGTGCGAAAAACAGATGCATGTACAGCAGTATCATCAGCCAGCCAAGGCCTTGCATCAGGTGCACCGACAGACCTACGCCGCCCATGCCTCCGTAGAGACCGAAGATCAGCCAGTAGCCGGTCGCCGGCAACAGCACGACGAAAGCCCAGACCCAGGGGAAGAAACGGCTGAAGACCGCGGACCACAGGCGTAGCCGCTCCGGCGGTTCCAGCAGACCGGCCGCCACCGGACGCAGCACCTGGTAGGCGAAAAACATGCCGCCAACCCAAAGGACGGCGCTGAGAACGTGCAGGGCGATGGCGAGGGAAAAGATCATTAGCTTGGCTCCTTGTCGCGGTTTTTATCAAAATGGCTTTTCAGCCACCCGTATACCCGGCGCACCAGATCGTCTTCCATGCCCAGGTAGAAGTGTCCGGCACCTTCCATGGCAAACTGGCGGTAGTCCTTGTTGCCGGCCTTGCGCGCGGCCGCGGCGCGGGCCTCTACCGAGGCCAGCACGCCGTCCAGATCGCGGCTACCGTACAGGTCAAAAACCGGCAGGGTGATTTTTTCCAGCGCCAGAACACCGTTCATTTTCGGATCGATGTCGATCTCGCCCATACTGATCAGCACCAGTCCATTGACGGCTTTGGGGTTGTCGGCGACAAAACGGGCCGCCATCGAGGATCCCAGGCTGTGGGCCACAATCACCAGGGTTGTGGCGCCCTGCTTGCGCAGATAGTCGGCCGCCGCTGTCAATCGCGGACCGGCTTCGTCGAACAGGGGCAGATAGCTTTTCAACTCGGCGTCGTTGGCCAGTACCGGCATCTGCACGGATAAGGTCGACCAGCCGCGCTCAGGCAGGCCGACGCGCAGCGGGTGAATGACTTCCGGCCAATCCGGATGCACGCCGATGCCGTGGACGAGGATAACCGCCTGGTCGCCAGGCCCTTGGGTGGCCTCGGTATAAATGGCCATAAAGACGTTATCACCGGCCTTGAGCTCGACGACGTCGCCGCTCAGCAGGCCGTCGCTGATTTGTTCCGCCCAGCGCTTTTCCTTCGCCATATCGGAGGCCGTGCCGCAGAGCGGCCAAAGCAATACAATCACTATCGAAAATAAAAGCTTGCGCATAATTCGGTGCCTCATTGTAGTCGCTGACGCCGGCCTTGGCGCAGGCCGCTGAATGCCCTTGGGCGTGGCGCGGCGGGTGCGGTGTTGGGGGCGGGCCCGCTTGGCGTCATCGGGTGGGCTGAAATCCGCTCCCGCTTCGGGTAAAGTGCGCGGTCTTGCTTTTCAGTCGGCCTGTTTTGCCTCAAGAGGTTTGGATTATGCCAGAATACAAGATTGCACCGTCGATACTGTCCGCCAATTTTGCCCGCCTGGGCGAGGAAGTCGATAATGTCCTCAACTCCGGAGCGGATATTGTTCATTTCGACGTCATGGACAACCATTATGTGCCGAACCTGACCATAGGTCCGCTGGTATGCGAGGCTTTGCGCAAGCACGGCGTGACTGCGGAGATTGACGCGCATTTGATGGTCAAGCCGGTGGACCGGATTATTCCGGATTTCGCCAAGGCCGGAGCCAGCTACATCACCTTCCACCCCGAGGCCAGCGAACACATCGATCGTAGCCTGCAATTGATCAAAAATGAGGGCTGCAAGGCCGGTCTGGTGTTCAACCCGGCCACGCCGCTGGACTACCTCACCTATGTCCTCGACAAGGTCGACATGGTGTTATTGATGTCGGTCAACCCGGGCTTCGGTGGCCAAAGCTTTATCCCCGCCACCCTCGACAAGCTGCGCGAGGCACGCAAAATCATCGCCGCTTCGGGTCGCGACATCCGCCTGGAGATCGACGGTGGCGTTAAAGTCGAGAACATCCGTGAAATTGCCGCCGCCGGTGCCGACACCTTTGTCGCCGGTTCGGCTATCTTCAACGCCGCCGATGACAGCGACCCGAACAAGTACAACAGTGTGATACAAGCCATGCGCGACGAGTTGGCCAAGGTTTGAGGCGATCGAGACAGAGGGTTCCGGGAAACACCGCATGACGATCAAGAAACCGAAGATGATACTGATAGACGTGGACGGCACGCTGGTCGACAGCGTGCCGGATCTGGCCTATTGCGTCGACGAAATGATGGCCCGACTCGGTCGCGAGCCGCACGGAGAAACACGGGTACGCAACTGGGTGGGCAACGGCGTCGAACGCCTGGTGCGCCGTGCCCTGATCGGGCAACTCGACGGCGAGCCGACAGAGGCGGAGTTCGAGCGCGCCTATCCTATCTTTCTCGAACTCTACGCCGAGAATACGTCCAAACGTTCACTTCTTTATCCCGGGGTTCGCGAGGGGCTCGATTACCTAAGGGGGGCGGGATACGATCTCGGTTGCGTGACCAACAAGGCCGCGCAGTTCACGCTGCCGCTGCTGAAAGATCTGGGGATCTATGCCGATTTCGCCATCGTCGTCAGCGGTGATACCCTGGCGCACAAGAAGCCCCACCCGGAGCCGTTGCTGCACGCGGCGGAATTCTTTAAGGTAGAGCCCTCGCGGGCGCTGATGGTGGGCGATTCGATCAGTGACGTGAAAGCGGCGCGGGCGGCCGGCTTCAGCATCGCCTGTGTGCCTTACGGCTACAACCATGGCGAGGATATTCGCGATGCCGGCCCCGACCTGGTGATCGAAAACCTCGCCGCACTGAGAACCGAGCTCGAACAAGCCGCATGATATTCCTCGTCGAGACACAACAGAACGACCACGACTGGCGATGGTGGTGACGCACCGCCTTTCGTTTTCGCCATTTTTAATCGTGTTCGTCGTAGACTGTCTCAACGGTGAGGATCATGACCCTCGAACAATTCACACAACTGGCCGCTCGGGGCTATAACCGCATTCCGGTCACGCGCGAGGTGCTGGCCGACCTCGATACTCCGTTAAGCACTTACCTCAAGCTGGCCGCCGGCCCTTACTCGTACCTGTTCGAATCCGTGCAGGGTGGCGAAAAATGGGGGCGTTATTCCATCATCGGCCTGCCCTGCCGGCAGGTGGTGCGGATATATGGCGAGCGCGTCGAGATCTGGAACGACGGCGAGTGTGGCGAAACACTTCAGGTCGAAGACCCCCTGCAGTGGTTGGAAGAGTTCCAGCGACGGTTCCGCGTCGCCGAGCTGGCGGACATGCCGCGTTTTGCCGGCGGCCTGGTCGGCTACTTCGGCTATGACACGGTGCGCTATATAGAGCGCCGCCTGCGCGGTCTCGACAAGGCCGATCCGCTCAACACGCCCGATGTCCTGCTGATGGTGTCCGACGAAGTGGTGGTGTTCGATAACCTGCGCGGCAAGTTACAGATGATTGTGCATGTGGATGCCGGCCGGGCTGATGCCTGGGAGCAGGGCCAGGCCAGGCTGGGTGAACTGATGCAACAACTGCGCCGGTCCGTGCACATACCCGGCGCTCTGAAGCAGGCGCGCAAAGTCGGCGAAAAGGATTTTGTGTCCGGATTTACCGAGGCGGGCTTCAAGGCCGCCGTGGAAAGGGTCAAGCAATATATCGTCGCCGGCGATGCGATGCAGGTGGTGTTGTCCCAGCGCCTGTCGATCCCCTTCCAGGCGCCGCCGCTGGATCTCTACCGTGCCCTGCGCAGTCTCAATCCCTCGCCCTACATGTTTTATCTCGATCTCGGTGATTTTCATATTGTCGGTTCCTCACCGGAAATCCTGGTACGCCTGGAAGAGGGTATTATCACCGTGCGCCCCATCGCCGGCACCCGTCCGCGCGGTGACGACGAGGCTGAGGACTTGGCGCTGGAAAAAGAGCTGTTGGCGGACCCCAAGGAGCTGGCCGAACACCTGATGCTGATCGATCTGGGGCGCAACGACGCCGGGCGTGTCAGTCGCACCGGCAGTGTCGAGCTGACAGAGAAAATGGGCGTCGAGCGCTATTCGCACGTGATGCACATCGTCTCCAATGTCACCGGTCGGATCCGCGCGGGTATGTCGGCCATCGACGTACTGCGCGCCACCTTCCCGGCGGGCACGGTCAGCGGTGCGCCCAAAATACGCGCCATGGAGATTATCGACGAGTTGGAGCCGGTCAAGCGCGGGGTCTACGCCGGCGCGGTGGGCTATCTGTCCTGGAGTGGCAACATGGACACGGCGATCGCGATTCGTACCGCGGTGATCCGCGATGGCACGTTGAGCATCCAGGCCGGCGCCGGCATCGTCGCCGACTCGGTGGCCGAAAACGAGTGGGCCGAAACCATGAACAAGGGCCGCGCCATTTTTCGTGCGGTGAGTCTGGCGCAGGCCGGCCTCGATGGCAGTCACCGCTGAGGGTCACGCTATGCTGCTGATGATCGATAATCGGCATTACGGTTCGCCAAGGTTCCAGGAGATTCGCCAAGGTGATAATACCCGACTAATACCAAAGGGTTATTGGTTGTAGAGGTTCGTATTAGTTCGTTGACGTCCAGGGAAAAAGCGGGTACTTTTGCGGGTACTCCGCCATGATACCCGCAACCATGCCGCTGACCGATGCCAAAGTACGCAACGCCAAACCTACTCTACAGCCCGCGAAATTGACCGATGGTGGCGGCCTGTATCTGCTGATCAAGCCGACTGGGACAAAGCTGTGGCGATACCGGTACCGAATCGACGGCCGTGAGAATGTCTATGCCATCGGCCAATATCCGGACATTAGCCTGGCACAGGCGCGCGGTGACCGGGACGCCGCTCGAAAGCTGGTGAAGAAGGGTATCCACCCGGCCCACACTCGGAAGACCGAGCGCCTACGACAGTCCGTGGAGAGCGCGAATACATTCCAGGCAGTGGCCAAGGAGTGGATAGGCAAGCGTAAATCGGGCTGGTCCAGTTATTACCTCCGGCAGGTTGAGCGCGGACTCAAGGCGAACATCTATCCCTATATTGGGGCCATGCCCATTAAATCAGTGACCGCGGCTCATATCCTGGATGCTCTGCAGCGAGTGGAGGCACGCGGGGCCGAGACGGTGGCCCTGTTGCTGCGTCAGTGGTGTTCCGCCATTTTTCGCTATGCGGTATCCACCTTGCGTGCCGATGGGGATCCGGCCGCCGCCTTGAAGGGCGCCATCAGCCGGTCGAAAGTGCAGCACAGCAAACCGTTGTCGTTGAATGAGATTCCAGGAATGCTCAACGCGCTTGAGGTCTCTGGCGGATATCGCACCACTAAGATCGCGCTGCAGCTGTTGTTGCTGACGTTTGTGCGCACGATCGAACTCCGTGGTGCGCGGTGGACTGAATTCGATCTGGAAGGGGCGGAATGGCGCATACCGGCTGATCGCATGAAGATGCGTGAGCAGCACATCGTGCCGTTATCTCACCAGGCTGTTCGGCTGTTGCGGGAGCTGCATACATTGACCGGCGGTCGCGAGTACCTCTTTCCCAATTACCGCCGGCCGAAAGCGGTGATGACAGCTACCACGCTGAACCGGGCGCTGGAGCGCATGGGGTACGCCGGCCGGTTTTCGGCTCATGGGTTTCGTGCGACAGCATCCACGGTGCTCAACGAGATGGGCTACCGGTCTGACGTGATCGAGCGGCAACTCGCCCATAAGGAACGCAACAAGGTGCGAGCCAGCTATAACCAAGCGGAATACTTGGAAGAACGGAGAAAGATGATGCAGGTGTGGGCTGACCTACTTGTCACCACTCAAGACCAGGATAGTAAGGTCGTCGCAGTTTCGTTTGGCAAAGCCGTTTAAACAGGAGAACGACTATGATAATAGTAGAGAAAATGCCCGATTTACTAAGCCACGACGGCGTGTTCCAATTGAACCCGGATGCATCGGTCACTGACTTGCAGGATGCCTTTGACCATTGTTCTGCTCAAGCCGAATCGTTAGCCATTCTTATGACGGGTGAGGGTTTCGGTTCGTGGAGCGCCGCGGTTTTGAATGGGTACGGCCGCGCTTTAAGTCTAAGCATTAAAGATATGAGGGTGTTACATACTGCCATCACCGAAAAAATGAACGCGGGGGCGCAGTCATAAGCCAGAATCGCTGTGAAGCGCGCACCAGTCGGGGTGGGCGCTGCAGGAACAAGGCTGAGGTCTATCGCCAGAATACGGACGGCCTTGAATATCTGGCTTGCTGGCAGCACGATAATGAGTGCTTCCGGCCGGCCGCACGCGTAGAGGGCAGGGTGCTCGAACACGGCGATGCCACTCCTGATCGAGGTGCGCATGGTGCTTTCTGAAAGATTTGAATCGGCAATGACGTTTGCAGCGCAGCTGCACGCTGATCAGGTCCGCAAGGGCACGACTATCCCGTACCTCAGCCACCTACTGGGCGTCTCCAGCCTGGTGCTGGAGCACGGTGGCAGCGAGACGGAAGCGATCGCCGGGCTACTGCACGATGCCATCGAGGACCAGGCTGACGGCTACCCGGGTGGGGCCGGCGGGCTCAGGCGGGAGATCGCCGATCGCTACGGTGAGGACGTGGCGGCCATCGTCGAGGCCTGCACCGACGCTGATACGGTGCCTAAGCCGCCCTGGCGGGAGCGCAAGGAGGCGTACATTGCGCATTTGGCTGAAGCTTCGCCTGCCGTCCTGCGGGTCTCCTGTGCCGACAAGCTGCACAACGCCAGGGCCATTCTCGTTGACCTGAGCACTCACGGTGCCAGCCTATGGGACCGGTTTAGAGCGGGCAAGGACGGTAGCGTGTGGTATTACCGTGAGCTCGTCACGGCCTTTCGGAGCGCCGCTGCGCCAACCGCATTGGTCGAGGAGTTGGACCGGACAGTTTCCCTGATCGAGAAAAAGGCGGATGGTTAGGGAGTCAGAACCTTGTTGGTCTCTCACAGACCACGTCTGTTATCGGTGCCTCGGGCGTATCGTGGAACGCCAATCATCCGATGGTGTCGTGGCGCGGTGTTGCGACTGCGGGCTCGAGGTGCTGGGCGGTTACCGGAAGATTTGCACGTGTGGGTTGACCCTGATGTCGGGCAGGCCGGCTGGGTTTTATTGTGCCAAGAACGACAACCATAAGCCGGGCAAGACGCAAGAGATTATCGGCCTTCACGACGAGTGGGTGTAGATGGCATTTTACGAGTGCTACATCGGTCGTGAACCAGGACCCGACGAGACCTTCTCTTGGGAAGGCGGTGACTGGAGCGGCAACCAGCCCCCCGGCATTGGCGCCGGCCGGTTTCCGCCAAGCGATTGCAGCCAGCAGCCTTTCGCCATCCTGCAGAGCCGTATCTACGATGGGCGGTATGAGGGAAAGCAAACGGATTGGGGGTGCTGGGTGGCGAGGGCATCGAAGGAGCAAATCCTGGAATTCATTACAGACTGCTACCAGGATGATACTTCGCACGATGATCCCACCCGGCCGTACCGGTATGAAGGGTATCGATCTATTCTGGAAGCCGCCAACAACCTAGATCCGGAGGGGCGCTATTACCTCGTTGCCATCGAAGAGATCGGGTTTAATTGAGAGTAGAACGCCATGCGCATCCTGTAGGGAGAGTGGGGGCGATGTCGAGAACATAGATAAGCTCAAGTAGTGAATGTGCACTCATGCACGGTTCATTTGCTCAATGTCACAAAGAATTTTCTCTATCCTCAGAAAGCATAGCTTCTGCTGCTGGTTAAGAACCGCATGTCTGGGCCTGGCTGGAGGCCGCCAAGTCAAGCAGCTTGGCACCCTGGTCGGCCGGGATCAAACCGCGCGCCACGGCAGTACGTATCGATTCCGCGTCCAGGTGGACCGGCAGGTAGGCCGGCGGTGGCCACACTCGGTCGAGCAGCGCAGCAAGCATCGTTGAATCGCCGGTCAGCGCCAATTGCAGCGCCTTTTCGGTGAGTCTCAGCATGCTGTCCTCGACCAGCCCCTGCGCTGTTCGCAGGTGATTCGGCGGCCGCCCAGGTTTTCGATTCGCCACTAGAAACGGCTCAACATCTGGCGCAGCTCGGGCGACGGCCGGTAGCCGGTGACGGACATGCCTCTGCGTTCTGTTACCAAGGCGGCGACCCTGGTCAGAGCCCTGTCCACGGAATCACCCAATACGGCGAGCACACGCTGCTGCTCGGTGCTGAGCGCACCGCTCCACTGGGCCAGGGTTTGGTCGAACCGCTTTTGCGCCTCATGTGACGCCGCTTGAGCTTGCTGCAGGTCAGCAACCGCGCTCTCGATCAACGGCTGAAGACCTTCGATATCGGCATCCGCCAAAGCCAGATCAGCCTTATCCGCTTGGTCATCGACGGTCCCCGCTGCCCGGCGATTGATGATCGTCTGCCGTGCGGACTGGAGCGCCTGCAATCGCTGCTGCAGTCCATCGTGGCGTTCGCTGGCGGCGCTCTCGGTCTCGCGTGCAGCCTGCAGCATGTAGCCCGCGCGCTGAACATTGATCGCAACTCCGACAGGGAAATCGATCTCCGGCAGGGCGATCGCCGCCAGTTCACTGATCTGCGCGTGCAACTGATCGGTCGCCACTTCCACCTCGTGGTTCGCCTGGTCGATCATCTGCGCCTCGATTTCCGCAGCAGCGGCCTCCTGCGCGGCGGCACCTTCAGCGGCGACCGCCTCCATGTCGTGTTTCGCTGCGGCTACCGCAGCCCGCAGCTCTGTGGTGTCGCCGTCGCCGCTTTCCAGCGCAGTATCTAATGCGGTTTGTGCTTTGCTCAGTCGATAGGATACGGTTTCTTTGAGATTTGGCATTTGTGGGTCCTCGCTATTAAAGGGTGGTTAACAGGCAATTAACGCCGGATAAAGATCAGTATTGCGTCACGACGCGAGGTAGACCACTGAAAAAGATGCGTTCCGGGATGAGAAAAAAACGGGAATTTCCGGGGGGCAACACCCCTCTCAAACTGATAATGAGAATTTGGAAGCGAGGGTAGATCGGCCGCTCTTATTCATAGGCGCCGGCACCGCGTTCAGCTAGGTATGGAGATCCGGCCATCTTCGACCGCTCGATGTAGCCGGTCCCGCGGATCAATTCGACGTGGCTGACCCATGACCGAAACGGTAAGTACTCCTGGACGACACCGACGCAGTAGTGCTCCGCGGTATACCCGCTCTTTTCGGCACCTATCCGCATCCGCAGGTAGCGCCCGGCCCGAATAGCTTCATCGCCGCGCACCGTTGCTTGGCCGGTTTCAAACAGGACGTTGTCCTTGTTAAATTTGATCAGGCGCTGAACACGTTGTCCCACCCACGTATCCGCTTCTGCCTTGCGCTTCTCGTATTCCGCTTCTTTTCAGTTCAAAGGGCTATGGGATTTTGCTTCTGCTCCGCAATACGCAAAGTCAGGTATACCATGGCAAGGTCCTGAACCGCTCGGCGTCGAAAAGTGAAAGTGCCGATATCAACTACATCGACCGTTAGGGTATCTGGCACGTGGCAGCCTAGTCAGATCAGGCCGCGATGTGCGAGAGTCTGGGCGAGGTGGTTGCGCTTGGTCTCGAGGATGGAGACCTCTTCGCAGGATAGTGAGCCGTCCTGGGCACCCTGCCGCAATGATTTCGTGAAATTTTCGAGGCGTTGCGGCAAGCTCTTGAGCATCGCCTGGCGATGGTTTTCTTGACGCCGGCGCGCATCGACCTTTTCGCTCGCGGGCAGGGTTTTTTGCAGCGAGGCGATGTCTCGAAGGCATTTCTCGAGAGATCGGTCGTCGCGCGGTGCCAAGACTTCTCTGGCGATTGCGTCTCTGTAATCCTGCACCTCTTGAGCCGTCATTACCTCGGAATAGACCTCCGGACAGACGTCATGGGTTTTCGTCAGGCGCCCCAGGCTTTTCTGTAGTGCCAACTCATCCAACAATAATTCAAAGCTCATGTTTTTTCTCCTAAAAAAATGACCGCGTATTGTGCGGTCGAACGGCGAAGTCACGACGAAGGAAAGGCCGCCGCCTACGCTGCCGGTGTTGAGGTCCCAATACACCGCCGGCTGGTATTCCCGCCTGCGCGGGTAAATGACTCGGTAGGGGTAACGCGACAACCGTCGCGAAAGCGAGAGAGGACGGATGGGAGATATCGAACTACACGCCCGACTCGCAAGAACTCGGGCGGCTGTCCGCGATGACGGCGCTGGATCAGAAATGCCGGCGTCACGCCAAGGAATGCAGCCGCATCTAGAGTGTTACAGGGCGCGTCATTCTCGAGATTGATTGCTGGGAGCTCGGTCATTTGACATTTTCTGACGTTGGTTGAGGTGACTGAATGTTACCGTCACGACACGGCCGAGGTATCGGTTTCCCGGCGACCCGGTTAAAGCACCACGGGCACCCCTCGACATGCGGTGGTGCCCCTTTCCACAACCAAACTACGCCGCAGTACTTGCAACTCGCCAGTTGGGTGTAATGCTTGGGCCGATGCCCTGATTCCCTCATGCGACGTGTTTCAGCGGCGTGGGTGAATGACCGGAGAAGGGCGGGATCGTGTTGCAGGATTTGCCAGTCGTCGCCAGCGAGTTGCTGGAGGTCGATATGGGATGCGCCATAGTCATAAGTGGCTAAAGGCGCTAAAGGGTCATTAACTTTCTCTGATGTGGCACAGTCAGCAGTGGCTAAAGTAGCTAAACGGGCTTTAGCTACTTTAGCGCCTACCGTCTGCCCCCCTTTTTCGGAAATTATCCGATCAAGACGTTCCGCCCAGCTCATCGGGAAACCTCCACTCTTGGATTGATCCAGCACCTTGTCGACGGTCTGCCGCCGGTACTGACTTCCTCCGCTCTTAGCCAGTCCAGCGCCTCAAGCCCGTCTACTGCTCGACGTGTTGCTTCGGCATCCAGCGCCCGCCAGTGATGATCGTAAACCTCCTTCGGCGTGAATCCGTTCTTCACGTCGCCCGCCTGGATGCGATGGGCCAGCGCGCACAGGGCGACGTTATCGTCCAGTGCCAAGCTGTAGATCCGCCGTGCGTGGCTCTCCAGGTACTCAGCCCACGCTGCGGCCTTGATCATTGCCAGCTCTGAAACAGGCCCGGTGCCGCCGTCTGTCAGATGACAGATCAACGCCAGCGAGGGGACCAGACTCCGGTACTTGGATAAGTGGGCCTCGATCATTTCCGGCTCATCAGCGCGTAGCTTCACGGTCTCGAGTTCCATCCGCCATTCCGTGAAGGCTTCCTGTGCACTTTCCTCGAAGCGAAAAAAAGGAATATCCCCGCTCATGTCCGCGCCGATGCTCTGTGCATCGACAAAGGCCAGTTTCTGAAAGGCGCTAAAGGCGCTATTCCTCGCGGTGGAATCGGCCCAGCGGTCGACGTTTCTCCATCTGCTCGGTTCATCGGGATAGACAACCATCTGAAACCGCTGCAGCAAGCCATCAGCGCCAGCGCCCGACCTCGCAGCCTCCCGCACATAGTGAGCCAGGGGGCCGGGTTGAATACCCCCAAGGATCGACACACAGGCGGCCTCAATGCGGACGGTCCCGCGACCGATGCGGTCGTAGGTGAACCCGCTTTTCCCGTCCCACGCCTCCAAAAAGAACGCACGCGCCCCTTCGTGACCTTGCTTGTCCAGGTTGCGCAGCCATCCCACCAGTTCGTCGCGGAACATGAGCAACCCTTGCGGATTCTCCGCGAGTAGCTCACCCAGCTTCTCCACAGTCGCGTCATTCGTTTCGTACCGGACACAAACTGGGCCAGCTTTATCCTGTTCGCGTAGCTCGGCCATTTCGGCAATCAGGGCCGTCATATCCCTGCCGTTTTTCGCTGTCGCAGCGAGTTTTTGCTTTAAGGCTTTTGCTTGCGCCTCTCGCTGGATGGCGTCCAGCTCATGGGCGGATAGTGCCTCCCGATAACCACCCAAAGATTCCGCCTCCAGGCGTCGCAATGGCCGCATAGCTTCTGCCAGTGCCGGCGTCTTCATGATGCCAGGCCGCCCGACAATGCCGCCCCAAAGGCTGGGCACGACTAGCCAGTCATCGTGTCGTTTCGGACAGATTCCGACACGTCGACCGATAACGGAGGACAGCGCTACCATCGTTCCGACTGCCGCGTAATCAGGGGCACATTGCAGGCGTTCCGATACATCCTCGACCCACGGCCGAACGACGTCAGGCAAGACCGCCGATTTAAATGTTGGGACAGGTGGTCGTGCGTCAGGTAACGGTTTCGGGTTGGACCATAGAGCGTCCGGCGCATCATCGAAAACAACAACCCGGTCGGAGGCGGTGTCGCCTGTCTGGATAGTGGCCTTCATGCCGCGGCCCGCCTTTCGTAGCGAATAAGGCCACTTTCAAGCAACACTAGGATATATCGGCTGCCGTCGCGGAGGATTGCGGCGGCCAGCCGGTCGAGGAAGGTTGCGGGAGTAAAATCGAAGGGAATGACGATCGCGGGTGCATGCGGCGCCAAGAGTGTCCAGTCGAGCATCCCCGGGTCACGATCCGCCGGCGCCACCAACAGCAGCCGCTTTTCGGCTTCGGTTCTGGCCCATTCCCACGCTGCGCCACTGCCGGCTGCAATCCAGATGGTGATAGCGTTCCCGTCCGGGCTGGTACCAGCCCATTGCGCCCAGGTAGCTCGATCCGCTAGCCGTGCTGCCAATATCTTCCCGAACGGGGGTAATTGGGGTTGTCTTCGCTTACGATAATGGTTGTCTGTTCGACAGCTTATAGCCCGATTCCCAGTGCCACCTGGGGTCGGACTTTCATTTTGGCCGGGCATTTGAGGACCCCTTATTTGCTGCGGCGTTGCTTGACGGTCGTAAGGCGATTTGGGTCTCGATCCAGCTATCCACCTCGGCCTCGACCCATCCAACAGTCCTGGAGGAGCCCAGCTTCACCGGGGATGGAAAAGAACCCTCTCTGACCATCTTCAGGAGGGTAGTTCGTGAGAGCCCGGTTTTCTCTCGCACGTCCGGGGCGCGCAGAATTCGGTGGGTGGATGCAGTCATCAGGTACTTCCTCGACAGTTAGCGAACTCAACAGAACCTTACTGTCACGACAGCCTGACCGTGCAAGAAAAATATTCACCTGCCCTTCAAATTTGTTCGGGCAGCTCGATTCAGCCACAATGGGGGATCTATTTATATAACGCCCGTACCGCCGAAAATAGCGGGTACCATTGAGGGTACACAGACAGTGGCCTACATACTAAAATTAGTATAAACAACAGGTTAGAAGATTCATGCTGCTGATGATCGACAACTACGATTCGTTCACTTATAACCTGGTCCAGTATTTTGGTGAGCTGGGCGCCGAGGTCCGGGTGCTGCGCAACGACCAACTCGGTATCGAGGATATCGAGCGCATGGCGCCGGAGAGATTGGTTATTTCCCCAGGGCCTTGTACGCCGAACGAGGCCGGTGTGTCGGTGGAGGCCATTAAGGTCTTTGCCGGGCGTATCCCCATCCTCGGCGTCTGCCTGGGACACCAGAGTATCGGCCAGGCGTTCGGCGGGCGTATTGTGCACGCCGGCAAGATCATGCACGGCAAGACCTCGTTGATCCATCACCCGGGCAGCGGCGTGTTCGGCGGGTTGCCCAGTCCGCTTGAGGCGACCCGCTACCATTCGCTGGTGATCGAAAAATCCAGCCTGCCGGCGTGCCTTGAAGTCACCGCCTGGACACTGGATGAGACCGGTGAGGTCGATGAAATTATGGGTGTGCGCCATCGCCAGCTGGCCGTCGAGGGAGTGCAGTTTCACCCCGAGTCGATTCTTACCCAGCACGGTCACGCAATGCTGAAGAATTTCCTTGAAACCCCGGCTCACCCGGGCCCGTAACGCCGCTGGAGCTTTCCATGGATATGCAAACCGCGCTGCGCAGCGTCATTGAGCGCCGCGACCTGAGTGAAGCACAGATGCTCGACGTCATGCGTCTGATCATGACCGGGGCCGCGACGCCGGCTCAGATTGGCGGTTTTCTCGTTGGCCTGCGCATGAAAGGCGAAACGGTCGACGAGATCACCGCCGCGGCGCGGGTGATGCGCGAGCTGGCCACGCCGGTGCCGGTCGCGGGCGAGCACCTGGTGGATACGTGTGGTACCGGCGGCGATGGCGCCTCCACTTTCAATATCTCCACCGCCAGTGCCATTGTGACAGCCGCAGCCGGTGCGCGAGTGGCCAAGCACGGCAACCGCTCAGTCTCCTCGAGCAGCGGTAGCGCCGACGTGCTCGAAGCCGCCGGTGTTAACCTGGAATTGTCCGCCGAACAGGTCGCCCGCTGCGTGGAGTCGATCGGTGTCGGCTTTCTGTTCGCCCCGCGCCACCACAGTGCAATGAAACACGCCGTGGGTCCGCGCAAGGAAATGGGCGTGCGCACCCTGTTTAATCTGCTGGGCCCGCTGACCAACCCCGCCGCGGCGCCCAATCAGGTGCTGGGGGTCTTCAACAGCTATTGGCTGAACCCGCTGGTCCAGGTGCTCGGCAAGCTTGGCAGCCGCCACGTTTTAGTGGTGCACGCAGCAGACGGCCTGGATGAAATCAGCATCGGTGCGCCGACGCAGGTGGCCGAGTTGAAAAACGGGGAAATCACCTGTTACCACATCACGCCCGAGCAATTCGGTATCCCGACCGGCACGGTCGAAGCCCTGGGCGTCACCGATGCGACCGAGAGTCTGGCCATGATCCGTACAGTGTTCGACGACACCCCGGGGCCGGCACGGGATATTGTGGCGCTCAACGCGGCCGCGGCTATCTACGTATCAGGCATCGCCGAGAATCTCGATGAGGGCGTGGCGCGTGCCCGGGAGGCGCTGAGCTCGGGCGCCGCCCGGGAAAAATTTCAGCAGTTGATCGAGACGAGTCAGAGTTTCTGATGGGCAGTCGCGCCGATATCCTGCAGACCATCCTCGCACGCAAGGCGCAGGAGATCGCCGAGCGTAGCGTACGCATACCACTGGAGCGGCTGGAAACAATGGCCGCCGAGGCGGCCCCGCCGCGAGGTTTCCTGGCCGCGCTCTGCAGCCGACTCGAGGCGGGCGAGGCGGCGGTGATCGCCGAAATCAAGAAAGCCTCGCCGAGCAAGGGCGTGTTGCGTGAGGACTTCGATCCGCGGGCGATCGCGGCCAGCTACGAGCGCGGTGGCGCGACTTGTCTGTCGGTGTTGACGGATGTGGATTTTTTCCAGGGCGCCGACGAGTATTTGCAGCAGGCCCGTGGCGCCTGTCGCTTACCGGTGCTGCGCAAAGATTTTGTTATCGATCCGTACCAGCTCTACGAGGCGCGCGCGCTGGGTGCGGACTGCATTCTGCTGATTGTAGCGGCGCTCGACGACGCGACGCTGCGCGCGCTGCTGCACCTGGCGCGGAGGTTGAATCTGGACGCGTTGGTCGAGGTACATGATGCCGGCGAGATGCAGCGCGCGCTGGCCACTCCGGCGACGCTGATCGGCGTCAACAACCGTAATCTGCGCAATTTTACAACCCGGCTGGAGACGACGTTTGAACTGATGGCGGATTTTCCCGCCGACCGGCTGCTGGTGACCGAAAGCGGTATTAACACGCCTGCGGACGTCCGACGGATGCGTGAACGGGGCGTGCACACCTTCCTGATCGGGGAAGCGTTTATGCGCGCCGGCGACCCGGGCCTGAAACTCGACGAACTATTGCGCAGTAGCCGCTGAGCGCGGCCGGATTCAGCGCGTGCCGAATATCACCATGGTCTTGCCCTTGGCCGAGATCAGACCCTGCTCTTCGAGCGATTTCAGCACCCGCCCGACCATTTCCCGCGAGCAGCCGACGATGCGCCCGATCTCCTGGCGGGTGATCTTGATCTGCATGCCGTCCGGGTGAGTCATGGCATCGGGTTGTTTACATAACTCGAGCAGCGTGCGTGCTACCCGCCCGGTGACATCCAGAAACGCCAGGTCGCTGACTTTGCGGCTGGTGTTGCGCAGCCGTGTGGCCATCTGGCCGGCGAGCGCGAACAGAATGCCCGGATCTTCTTCGGCCAGTTGGCGGTAACGGCTGTAGCTGATCTCAGCCAACTCGCACTGGGTACGGGTGCGAATCCAGGCGCTGCGGTTGCTGTCTTCTCCGAACAGGCCCATTTCGCCAAAAAAGTCTCCCGGATTCAGGTAGGCGAGAACGATTTCGTGTCCGTCGTCGTCCTCAATGAGGACCGTCACCGAGCCCTCGACAATGAAATACAGGACGTCGGACTGATCGCCGGCATAGATAATCACACTCTTCGACGGGTATCTGCGTCGGTGGCAATGCTCGAGGAATTTGTCGATCGATGAAGCCCTCTTGACGGCGGGTGGAACGGGTATTGTATTTGGCATCATTCGACTGTACCTTCGCGGGCCCTTGTCCCGGTTATAGCGTTGGGTAAGCGGGTTTCATTAGCTTATGCAATCTACGGGCCAGGCGAAATTGTGACGGGGGTCTCAAAGTCTTGGGAGAGTCAGCCATGCAGGCGCGCATAAAATGGGTTCAGGACGCCACTTTTCTCGGTGAGTCCGGAAGCGGCCATGCCGTGGTGATGGACGGGCCGCCGGAACACGGGGGACGGAATCTTGGCGTTCGACCGATGGAGATGTTGTTGCTGGGCATGGGCGGTTGCGCGGCTTTTGACGTGGTGCACATCCTGAAAAAGTCGCGCCAGCCGGTGACCGATTGCGTCGCCGAGCTGGAAGCCGGTCGCGCCGCGGAGGAGCCCAAGGTGTTTACCCGCATCCACGTGCATTTTATTGTCACCGGCGCCGGACTGGACCAGGCGCGTGTGGCGCGCGCGGTGTCGCTGTCGGCCGACAAATACTGCTCGGCCTCCATCATGCTGGGCAAGACGGCGGCGATTACCCACGATTTCGAAATCCGGGAGGCCTGAATGCAACGCCCTGCAGCGACCGCAGGATTGCGGCATATCGCTCTGTCCGTCTACGATCTCGAAGCCGCAGAACGCTTTTATGTCGATCTGCTCGGCATGCGGGTCGAGTGGCGTCCGGATACGGACAACGTCTATCTGACCTCAGGCAACGACAACCTTGCGCTGCACCGTGGCGAGCCCCCGAGCGGGGACACGCCACAGACGCTGGATCACATCGGTTTCATTCTCAGAAGTCCGCAAGACGTTGACGCCTGGTACGAATTTCTGCGCGGCGAGGGTGTCGAAATGAAGGCAGCGCCGCGCAGTCACCGCGACGGTGCGCGCAGTTTCTACTGTCTTGGACCGCAGGGCGTCATTGTGCAGATGATTTTTCATCCGCCTCTCGCGGATTGTTAGGAAGCCAGGCCATGCCGATCGATTCTTCGTTGAAAAGACTCAAACTTCAAGGTTTCAACAACCTGACCAAGTCGCTGAGTTTCAATATTTACGACATCTGCTACGCCAATCTGCCCGAGCACCGGCGCGAATACATTGAGTATATCGATGAGGCCTACAACGCCGAGCGCCTGACGCAGATACTCACTGATGTCTGCGACATTATCGGCGCGAACATTCTTAATATCGCCCGCCAGGACTACGACCCGCAGGGCGCCAGTGTCACCATGCTGATCTCCGAGGAGTTGGTTGGCTCCCCGGAGATCACCAATACGAACGGCCCCGGCCCGCTGCCGGAAGCCGTGGTCGCTCATCTGGATAAAAGTCATGTCACGGTGCATACCTATCCGGAAAGTCATCCCGACAATGGCATCAGCACGTTCCGCGCGGACATCGACGTGTCGACCTGCGGGGTAATTTCACCGCTGAAGGCGCTGAATTACCTCATCCACAGTTTCGAGTCTGATATCGTCATCATGGATTACCGGGTGCGCGGATTTACCCGTAATGTGCGCGGGCGGAAACATTTCATTGATCACGAAATCAGCTCCATCCAGAATTTTATTTCCCGCGACACCCGCGAACGCTACCAGATGATCGACGTCAATGTGTACCAGGAGAACATTTTTCATACCAAAATGTGTCTCAAGGATCTCAAATTGAACGATTATCTCTTCGGTGTGGGGGAAGACGCCCTGAGTGGCGCGGAAAAACGCCGCATCAGCCGCCAGGTGGAGCACGAAATCATGGAGATTTTCTACGGTAATATCCTGCCAAAAAACAAGTAACCGGTGCGGCCTCCCGGCCGCTGACATCTAGCTATCCGCTGCAGCCCGGCCGGGGTGGGCGGCGGCTATTGAATCCGCCGCGCAGGTTGCGCACACTGTGAGCATGAACGCCAGAAACTATAATCCGTTCGACAGGCTGATCATCAATTTCGATCAGGCGGTGCGCACGCTGGCCGGCAAGCCGCTGGTCACGGGGCGCCCAAACCCGGCCGACGAGCGCCAGGAGAGCACCTTGAGCGAGGCCGAAAAGACCGAGTCGATGCGCCTGATGCGTGTCAATCATGCCGGAGAAGTGGCCGCTCAGGCGCTCTATCAGGGCCAGGCGCTGACCGCCCGCCTGTCGACGGTACGCGGACGTATGCAGCGCGCGGCGGCCGAAGAAAACGATCATCTGGACTGGTGCGAGCGGCGCGTCACCGAACTGGGCGGCCATCTCAGCTACTTCAACCCGCTTTGGTACTTTGGATCGTTTGCGCTGGGTGCGGCCGCCGGTGCGCTGGGCGATAAATGGAGCCTGGGCTTTGTCGCCGAAACCGAAAAACAAGTGATCCGGCATCTGGACGGGCATCTCACCCGAATCGCCGCAGACGATCAGAAAAGCCGGGCTATTATCGAGCAGATGAAACTCGACGAGGCGCGTCACGGCGCCGAGGCGCTACGCGCCGGTGGCGTCGAGCTGCCGGGTCCGGTGCGAGGGCTGATGAAACTGGCCTCGCGCGTCATGACCGGTACCGCCTTTCGGTTCTGAACCGCCATGTCAATCCGCGATTTCGACGGACAATCACCGCGCATCCATGCTTCGGCCTATGTGGACGCGCTGGCTTTGGTGTGCGGTAAGGTCAGTATCGGCGCGGACAGTTCCATCTGGCCGATGACGGTGGTGCGCGGCGATATCAACAGCATCACTATCGGTGCGCGCAGCAACATCCAGGACGGCTCGGTGTTGCACGTCACTCACGACAGCGAATTCGCCCCCGGGGGCGCCGCGCTGGCGATCGGCGATGAGGTTACCGTCGGCCACCGGGTGGTGTTACACGGCTGTACGGTCGAGAACCTGTGTCTTATCGGAATGGGCGCGGTGGTGCTCGACGGGGCTGTGATTCGCGCCGGCGCCATGGTCGCGGCGGGGGCGTTGGTCTCACCGGGCAAGGAGCTGGAGGGCGGCTATCTGTATGTCGGCGCACCGGCCCGGCAGGCGCGGGCGCTGAGCAACAAGGAGAAGCGTTTCCTCGAGTACTCGGCGCAGCACTACGCGCAGCTCAAAGACCGCCACCGCCAAGCGGGCTGAGGCCCCCGCTTATCGTTTCATTGATTCAAAGAACGCGTTGTTGGTTTTGCTGTCCTTGAGTCTGTCGAGCAGGAACTCCATGGCGCCGATGTCTTCCATCGGGTGCAGTAGTTTGCGCAGTATCCAGACTTTCTGCAGCTCGTCGGGTTTGGTCAACAATTCTTCGCGACGCGTACCGGAGCGGTTGATATTGATGGCCGGAAACACGCGCTTTTCGGCAATCTTGCGGTCCAGGTGGATTTCCATGTTGCCGGTGCCCTTGAACTCTTCGTAAATCACATCGTCCATGCGCGAGCCGGTGTCCACCAGAGCAGTAGCAATAATGGTCAGTGACCCGCCTTCCTCGATATTGCGCGCCGCGCCGAAAAAGCGCTTCGGACGGTGCAGAGCGTTGGCGTCCACGCCGCCGGTCAGCACTTTGCCCGAAGAGGGCACGACGGTGTTGTAGGCGCGGCCCAGACGGGTAATGGAGTCCAGCAGAATCACCACGTCGCGCTTGTGTTCGACCAGGCGTTTGGCTTTTTCGATCACCATCTCCGCCACTTGTACGTGGCGGCTGGCCGGTTCGTCGAACGTCGATGAAACCACTTCGCCGCGCACCGAGCGGGCCATTTCGGTGACCTCTTCCGGGCGCTCGTCGATCAGTAGCACAATCAGGTAACACTCGGGATGGTTGGCGGTGATGGATTGGGCAACGTTCTGCAGCAGCATGGTCTTACCGGCCTTGGGCGGCGAGACGATCAGGCCGCGCTGGCCCTTGCCGATGGGCGAAGCCAGATCGATAACGCGCGCGGTGATGTCCTCGGTGCTGCCATTGCCGAGCTCCAGGGTCATGCGTTCATTGGGATGCAGGGGGGTCAGGTTCTCGAACAGCACCTTGCCTTTGGCTTGCTCGGGCTTTTCGTAGTTGATTTCGTCGACCTTGAGCAGGGCGAAATAGCGTTCCCCTTCTTTCGGCGGCCGGATTTTGCCGGCGACCGTATCGCCCGTGCGCAGACTGAAACGTCTGATCTGGCTGGGTGAGACATAGATATCGTCCGGTCCGGCAAGGTACGAGCTGTCGGAGGAGCGCAGGAAGCCGAAACCGTCCTGGAGTATTTCCAGAACGCCATCGCCGAAGATGTCCTCGCCGCTCTTGGCGTGCGATTTGAGTATCGAGAAGATGACATCCTGTTTGCGTGAGCGGGCGCCTTCGATGCCCATGCCCTGTGCGATGTTGATCAGTTCGGACGCCGGTTTTTGTTTCAATTCGGTCAGATTCATAGTCGTTGGTATCGTTAAGGTTGGGGGGCGGCAGCGCCGTGCGGCGATGGTTAAACGCTACGCCGCTATTGCAGCGGCGTATGTCGGTTCAGGTGCTCAGGGTCAGCTCCATGCCTCCGGGTTGTTATGGTTTGCGCTGAATTAACAGCGCCCCTTACAAATTGGTGTCAATGAAAGCCGTCAGCTGGGATTTGGACAGCGCGCCGACCTTGGTGGCCTCGACATTCCCGTCCTTAAACAGCATCAGCGTCGGTATGCCGCGGATACCGTATTTCGGCGGCGTCTGCGGATTTTCGTCGATATTCAGTTTGGCTACCTTGATTCTGCCTTGATATTCAGTCGCGATCTCCATGAGTATGGGGGCGATCATCTTGCAGGGGCCGCACCATTCTGCCCAGTAATCCACCAGTACCGGCTCTGAGGATTCGAGCACTTCATTTTGAAATGAGTCGTCGGTCAAATAAACGATGTTATCGCTCACGCTGCGGGCCTCCTGACCACTTGGTATAGATAATAGAACTGTATTGAATCTAGAAAACGGGGGTGCAATATAAAACGCGGGCCTTGTTTGACTTAACTGTGGTCTCTGCCGTTGATCAGGCGGGCCTGCTGCGCTGACCACCTGGCGACTCCACAGTGTTGCTAATTTCAGCCCAAACCGGAGGCAATTGCAAGTCTAAAGCTGAGAATAATGTTGATAAATTGGTTATGCTTTGCACCCATGACACAAAATGCAACCACAAACAGTACGTTCGCCAGTTTCGATCTGCCTGAGGAGGTCTTGCAAGGTATTGAAGAATCAGGTTTTTTGTCCTGCACTCCGATCCAGGAAAAAAGTTTACCCCTGACGCTCGCCGGCAAGGACGTAGCGGGGCAGGCGCAAACAGGCACCGGCAAAACCGCGGCTTTTCTCATCGCCACCTTTAATTACCTGTTACGCCACCCCGCCGACCAGGCGCGTAAGCCCAACCAGGTCCGCGCGTTGATTCTTGCGCCCACCCGCGAGCTGGCCATACAGATTCACCGGGATGCAACAAAACTCGGGCAGTATACCGGTTTGCGACTGGGGCTTTCTTACGGTGGTACGGATTATGAAAGCCAGCGTCAGCAGTTGATCGACGGCGTGGATATATTGATCGGCACCCCTGGGCGGATCATCGACTACTTCAAGCAGAACGTGTTTGATTTACTCAGGGCGCAGGTGGTGGTGCTCGATGAGGCCGATCGCATGTTTGATCTGGGCTTTATCAAGGATGTGCGCTACTTGCTGCGGCGCTGTCCGCCGCCCGCGCAGAGGCTCGGCCTGCTGTTTTCGGCCACCATGTCGTTGCGCGTCAATGAGCTGGCCTATGAACACATGAACAGCCCGCAACTGGTGCAGGTGGAACCCGAACAGGTCACCGCCCGAGAGGTGCGCCAGGTGCTCTACCACACGGCCAACGAAGACAAGATCCCGTTGCTGCTGGGGTTGTTGAAACGTGTCGAGGCGCAGCGAACGATCGTTTTTGTCAACACCAAGCGGGATGCGGAGAAAGTCTGGAGTTATCTTGAAGGCAACGGTCTCAAAGCAGCCATCCTGTCCGGTGACGTGCCGCAGAAGAAGCGTCAGTCGTTGCTCAAAAAGTTTCAGGACGGTGAACTGGCCATCTTGGTGGCCACTGATGTGGCTGCGCGCGGTCTGCACATTGCCGATGTCAGCCATGTTTTCAACTACGATCTGCCGCAGGACGCCGAAGACTATGTGCACCGCATCGGTCGCACGGCGCGCTTGGGGGCCGATGGTGATGCCATCAGTTTTGCCTGCGAGCGCTTTGTCTATTCGTTGCCGGAAATCGAGGAGTACATCGGCGAATCGATTCCCGTCGCACCGGTCAGCGATGATCTGCTGGTCGTGCCGGCGCCGCCGGTGGCTCGGCCGAAGAGGGAATTCGTACCGGGTAAGGGCGCCGCAGGTCGCGGGCGCCCCAGGAGCGGAAAACGCCGCTCAACGCCGCGCGCCTCCTGAGACTATTCGCCGGAACGCGTGCCTTAGGGCAGCGCTGATCAATCCGTCATACCGGCTCAATCCGTCATGCCGGCTCAATCTGTCATGCCGGCGTAGGCCGGTATCCAGGTTATTGAAACCACTGGATTCTGGCCTACGCCAGAATGACGGTAAAGCAGCCATCAATGACGGTAAAGCGGCCATCAGTGACGGTAAAGCGGCCATCAGTGACGGTAAAGCGGCCATCAGTGACGGTAAAGCGGATATCAGTCGCGATACAGCGGCCGTCGTCCGTCCAGGGCTGCAGTAGACGGCGCTCGTCGACGCCATGGTCAGCTTTGTTTTCTCTCAACCCGCCTTGCAGAACTGGCTGCGCCCGGAGCGCAGTGTTCAGCTCGCGCGGGTGGCCAACATCGTATTGGTGGTGTGGCTGGCGTGGCTGCTGGCGGACCTGGGTTGGCAGTTGTTTCCGCAACCCGAGTCGGGCGAGCAGGCGCCGGCGGCGCGTGTGGGTGGCGGCGCGCCGATCAAACGTGGTGCCGCGCGCATTGATGAGCAACAGATCGCCGCGTGGCATATCTTCGGAGTGGCCGGTGCCGACAAGCCGGTGGCGCAGGCGGCGACGCTCGATGCACCGGACA
>JASBSN010000069.1 GCA_030148915.1 Thiogranum sp. | reverse complement strand
TGGCGGAGAGGGAGGGATTCGAACCCTCGGAACGCTCGCGCGTTCACTTGATTTCGAGTCAAGCCCGTTCGGCCAGCTCCGGCACCTCTCCTGAAACAGATTCCTGCTTGATAATCAAGGGGCAGGCGCACAAGCTAGACGCTTGCGGCGGTGCGCAGCTATTGTACCCCAGGCATCCGGCCGAAGGCTAAAATTTTGCCCGATCGGCCGCTAAACATCCTATCGGTCACAGGACGGTATCTGGCTCAACGGGTTTTATGAAATTTCTGCTTGCCCTAGTCTGCCTGCTGGCCGCCGGTTGTGACCTGACTCCCACGACACAACTGCAGCGGGTCGAGGACGAAGGCGTGCTGCGGGTGCTTACGCGCAACAGCGCCACCACCTATTATGAAGGCCCGTACGGCCCCGCCGGCGTGGAATACGAACTGGCGGCGGGTTTTGCCCGCTATCTCGGCGTGAAGCTCGATTTACGCATGCCGGACAGCCTCTCGCAAATTCTCCATGATACCCGCACGGGCCGCGCAGACATGGCCGCCGCCGGTCTTACCGTGACTGACGATCGCCGCCAGCGACTCAATTTCAGCACCGGCTACCAGCAAATCACCTCGCAGCTGGTCTACCGCAACGGCACCCCGGCACCGCGGGATCTGGGCGAACTGCGGGGCAGTTTGGAGGTGGTGGCCCACAGCAGCCACGCCGAACACCTGCGCGCGCTCAAGGAACAATACCCCGACCTGTCGTTCGTCGAAAACAGCGAACTGGAAAGCGAGCAATTGCTCAGTCTGGTCTGGGAACAGGTCATTGACTACACCGTAGCCGATTCCAACGAGGTGGCGGTAAGCCGGCGCTTCTACCCCGAGCTGCGGGTGGCGTTCGATATCAGTGCTTCGGAGTCGCTGGCCTGGGCTTTTCCACCCGGTGATGACCACAGTCTGCTCGACAAGGCCAACGATTATCTGCAGGCAATACGCGACAGTGGTCAGCTGCAACGTATCCTCGATAAATACTATGTGTATGTTTCCGACTTCGACTATGTGGGCACGCGCCGGTATATGCATCACATTGAGCGCCGCCTGCCGAAATATCGCCGCTGGTTCGAACAGGCCGGTAAAGAAACCGGCATCGACTGGCGCCTGTTGGCCGCCATCGGCTATCAGGAATCGCACTGGAACCCCAAAGCGGTGTCACCAACCGGGGTCCGCGGCCTGATGATGCTCACTCAGGACGCCATGAAACAAATGGGTATCGACAAAAGCCGCCACGACGCGCAGGCGAGTATCAAGGGCGGCGCCCGCTATATCGCGCGGATGAAACGCCGCTTGCCAAAACGCATCAAGGAACCGTCGCGCTCCTGGATGGCGCTGGCCGCCTACAATATCGGCTTCGGCCACCTGGAGGACGCGCGCGTACTGACCCAGGCCGCCGGTGCCGATCCCGACCGCTGGATTGACGTAAAAAAATACCTGCCGCGGCTAAGCCAGAAAAAATGGTACAAAAACACCCGTCACGGCTACGCGCGCGGACAGGAGCCGGTGCGCTATGTGGAAAACGTGCGCAGTTATTACGATATCCTGGTGTGGGTCACCGAGCGCGAGCAGACGCCGCGCGCCCCTTCCCCGGCGCTCTCCATCCAATCGCCGGCGTTGTAATCATTGGGCCTAGAAAATCACGTTGTCGATCAGGCGCGCACGGCCCAGTCGGGCCGCCGCCAGCACCACGCCGTTTCGTGCCGTGGCGCGTAGCGGCTGCAGCGTATCGGCATCGCGCAGACTGACATAATCGGGCACAAAAGTGCCGGTGCGCAGTTCGGTCATGGCCGCGGCTTCGAGCTCTGCGGGCGCTGCCTCGCCGGCCTGCGCGGATGCGGCGACTTGTTTGAGCGTGCGGTACAGCAACGGCGCGCGCAGGCGTTCCGGCGCGCTGAGATAGCGGTTGCGCGAGCTCAACGCCAGGCCGTCGGCTTCGCGCACGGTAGCGACGCTGGCGATATCGATCGGCAGCGCCAGATCCCGCACCATGGCGCGAATCACCGTCAGTTGCTGATAGTCTTTTTCACCGAACACCGCGACATCCGGCTGCACCAGATCAAACAGCCGTCTCACCACCGTGACCACCCCGGCAAAAAAACCCGGTCGAAAAGCCTCTTCGAGATCCCGGCCGACCTCCGGCACCGGGTAGCTGCTGTCGACGCTGACCGCCTGCGGATAGATGCTATTGACTTCGGGCGCAAACAACAGATCCACCCCTGCCTGCTCCAGCTGTCTGCGGTCGGCTTCGAGGGTGCGCGGGTAGGTGGCGTAATCCTCGCCCGGTGCGAACTGGGTGGGATTGACGAACACACTGACGACCACCCGCTCGCCGAGCGCGCGCGCGCGGCGCACCAGCGCCATATGGCCAAGGTGCAGGTTGCCCATGGTCGGCACGAAGACGATGCGCCGTCCCTGTCGACGCCAAGCTTCGAGGCGCGCGCGCAACTCGGAAACAGCATTGCTCGCCAACATCAAGCGAAACTGTGTGCGGCATCGGGGAAGCTACCCGCCTTCACCGCTTTAACATAGGCTCGCAGCGCGCCGGGAATGTCGGCGGCGTCGTCAAGAAAGTTGTGCGAGAAAGCCGGGCGCTTGCCGGGGGTAATACCCAGCAGATCGTAGAGCACCAGCACCTGACCGTCACAGTGCGGCCCGGCACCGATGCCGATGGTCGGCATGGACACCGCTGCACTAATTTGCTCGGCCAGCGCCACAGGCACACATTCGAGAACCAGCGCGGCGGCGCCGGCATCTTCCAGACGGCGGGCGTCGTCCAGCAGCCGGCTGGCACCGGCCTGATCCCGACCCTGCACCCGGTAGCCACCCAGTTGGTGCACCGACTGCGGCGTTAGGCCCAGGTGTGCGCATACCGGTATACCGTGGCTGACCAGGGCACGCACGCTCTCGAGCACCGTCTCGCCCCCTTCCAGCTTGACCATATGCGCGCCACCGCGACGCATCAATCGACCGGCGTTGCTCAAAGCCTGCGCCACACCGGCATAGCTCATAAAGGGCATATCGACGATGCGCAGCGCCCGGTTGCCGGCGCGCGCCACGCAGGCAGAATGATAAATCATGTCGGCCATGGTCACCGGCAGCGTGCTGTCGTGCCCCTGCACCACCATACCCAGGGAATCGCCAACCAGCAGGATATCCACTCCGGCCTGTTCCAGCAGGCAAGTGAAGCTGGCGTCATAGCTGGTAACGCAGGCAATTTTCTCGCCCTGCTGCTTGAAGCGCTGCAAGGTGGTCAGTGTCACCGCGGCGCTCACGATTTGCCTCCCGACTGGGCCACGTCCAGCGCCTCGGCAATCGGATTGAAATAGTAGCGACCGCTGTTGACTCGCGCGATTTGCTCCAGCAGCGCCTGGTAGTCCGGCTCGCTGTCCACCAGATTGATCTCGGCGGCATTGACAATCAGCAGCGGCGCATCGTCGTAATAATGGAAGAATCGGGTATAGGCCTCGCACAGCGAGCGCAGATAAGCCGCTTCCATGGCGCGCTCGCTGAGGATACCGCGCTTGACGATGCGCTTTAACAGCACTTCCACCGGCGCCTGCAGGTAGATCACCAGGTCCGGTTGCGGCACATCAATAGTCAGGTGCGAGTACACCTGCTCGTAGAGTTTGTATTCCTCATGATCGAGCGTCAGCTTGGCGAACAGACGGTCCTTGTCCATGAGAAAATCCGCCACCCGCACCGGTTCGAACATATCGCCCTGGCGCAGCTCCTGCATCTGCTGCGCGCGCTGCAACAGAAAAAACAACTGCGTCTGCATCGCCGCGGCGCGTGGGTTGCGGTAAAACCGATCCAGGAATGGGTTGTCCGCCGCGCCTTCCAGCAGCAGCTCACAGCCAAAGGAGGCGGCCAGGCGCTGCGCCAGACTGGTCTTGCCGACACCAATAGGCCCCTCGACGACAATAAATCCCGGGTTCTGCATAACGTCTCAACTATCCCTCAAGTTTTTTCAGGCCGGTGGCCGGGCAATGCTCGAGCAGTTGCGCGACCACACCCAGCCCCGGAATCCCCAGTGTACGGTCCACTTCCGCCAGCGGGTAGAGGACAAAATTGCGCGTCGCGATGCCGGGGTGCGGCACCCTCAGGCGCGGCGTGTCAATCACCGCCTGGGCGTATAACAGTAAGTCCAGATCCAGGGTACGCGGCCCCCAGTGACGGCTGCGCCGACGCGCGTGGCGCTGCTCTATCCCCTGCAGAGCGTCGAGTAGATCCGTTGCCGGCAGCGACGTTTTGAGGCGCGCCACGGCGTTGACGTAATCCGGCTGGTCGGCGGGGCCCATCGGCGGGCTGGCGTAGAGCGAAGAGGACGCTTGCAGGCAGCAGTGCTCGAGGCTGTCCAGTTCACCGAACGCGCGCTGTAGCTGACTGACGGGGTCGTCCAGATTGCTGCCGAGGCCGATCCAGGCATCGACTTCAGCCATCGACCTGGTTGGCCGGCTTGCGCCGCCGGGGCCGGCGCCGACGCTTTTTTGTTGCCGCCGGTGCCACCAGTTTGTCGCGCTGTTCGGCATTCAGCGTCTGAAACTCGGTCCACCATTCGGCCAGCTCCGCGGTCTGTTCGCCGGTTTCGGTACGCAGCAACAGAAAATCGTAGGCGGCGCGAAACCGTGGGTGCTCCAGCAGGCGGTAGGGCGCTTTACCACGACGGCGCTCAAAGCGCACCTGCAGATTCCAGATTTCGCGCATCGGCAGGCTGAAACGCTTCGGCAAGGAGCTCACCTGTACCTGCTCGGCCGTGACTTGGTTACCGGCGAGCTGCGAGGCCTCCAGCGGTGTGGCGCCCTGATCGTGCAGCTCTCTGGCGCGCAGCCGCATCGGCTCCCATAAGAGGGCTGCAAACAGAAATGCCGGGGTCACCGGCTTGCCTTCAGCCAGCCGCTGATCGGTATTTTCCAGAGCCCGCAAGACAAAGGTAATGGGAAACCCCTGCTCTTCCCAGCCCAACGCTTCCTCGGTCATTGCAAACAGGTACTGAAACAGATTGTAGTGGCGCAGCAGTTCAAATGTTGCGACGGCACAACCGCCCAAAAACAGTTTGAGAATTTCCTCGAACAGGCGCGCCGGCGGGATATCCCGCAACAGGTGCCCCAACTCGTAAATAGCCGCCTCGCTGTGCGCGTGGATACGAAATCCCAGCTTGGCGGCAAAGCGCACGGCGCGCAGCATGCGCACCGGGTCTTCCCGGTAGCGCTGCTCGGGATCGCCGATCAGACGCAGCGTTCCGGCTTTCAGATCCTCCAGGCCGCCGACATAGTCGATAACGGAAAAATCCCTGATATCGTAGTACAGCGCATTAACGGTGAAGTCACGCCGCCAGACATCGTCTTCCAGGCTGCCATAGACATTGTCGCGCAGAATACGGCCATCTTCGCTGTGCGCACGCACGGCATCGTCGTCATCGGCAGCGCTGTCGAGACACGCGCGGAAGGTCGCAACCTCGATCACCTCATGGCCGTAACGGACGTGCGCGAGCCGGAACCGTCGCCCGATCAGCCGGCAACTACGAAACAGGCCCTTGATTTCATCGGGTGTCGCGTCGGTACCGACGTCAAAATCCTTCGGTTCGCGCCCCAGCAGCAAGTCCCGCACGCCGCCCCCGACAAGATAACTGTGGAACCCGGCGTCTTTCAGCCGGTACAGCACTTTGAGTGCGCCGGGGCTGATGCTGGCCCGCGAAATCGCGTGCTCGGGCCGGGGGATGGTGACGGGCTGGACGCTACCGGTATCGATATCGCCTTGATTGGTCACATTATTTTCACTTGTTCCTGGTTCACAGACGGGTATAATACCACCCCGTCGGTCAGCAATCAGCGTCCGCCACCCCGCTCCGTTCATCTAGTGGCCCAGGATTCCGCCCTCTCACGGCGGCCACAGGGGTTCGAGTCCCCTACGGAGCGCCATCTTTCGGCACCCTGTTGCGGCAACCCCCAACTTGGGCCTTGCCCAGACGGGGATCGCGTTTTCTACCTGCCAACGCTCAATAGCGCGCCGCCTCCTTCATATCGCCCATCACTTCGTTCAGTGAGGCCGCGGCGTTGTCGATAAAGCACACCAGATTACCGACACTGCAGACGCTGGTTCGCTCTCCGTGCACGATCCAGCCGCCGGGCGGCGCCCAGCCCACCAGTTGCGTGAACATCGAGAACTGATCGGTATTGCCCTGCACCATGCGCTTGTAATCGTGGGCGAACTTGGCCATGCGCCGCATCAGCGGCTCGTCCAGCACGCCATAGCCTTCCACCAGTGCGCCGTCGTCGCGAAACTGGCACACCCCCAATACGCCATCGAGGGCGAGTATTCGCTTAATCATCGCCTGTTCTCACGGTGTCAACGCCGCGTAGGCGGCCTCGAAATCGGCCGATTCGTTGTGCAGCACCACGCCGCAACTGCCGTTGCCGACTGTCGAATACTCCAATCCGATAAGTGTAAAACCTTTTACCGGGTAAAAACCGCCCTGCCCGGTAGCACTTTCCCAGCCCCGCGCCTGCAGCGTCGCGATGGCGATATTGGCGACAAAGGTGTGCGCCAACAGATCCAGCGATTCGGGCTGCAGCTTCGAGTCTGCGGCCAGTTGGTGGGCGGTGAGCTCACCGCTCGGGTTGAAAGTAAACGCCGCATCGGCGCCCTCGAGTTTCATCAAATCATCCAAACTACTCATCAGTACCCTCACTACTTATGGCGCTTCACTCAGACCATTTCCGTCACGTTCATCAATGTTCGGCGCATGTGTGCGAACACCGTATTCAGAAGGCCTGGCTGGTTGGCGACAAAACAAAAAGTATTGGCCATGACACAGACGCTGAACTGTGGCCCGCGCACCATCCAGCCGTGCGATTCGCTGAACGGACAATCCTTGCTGTCGATATTGGTACACAGGATATCCGCCTGCATGTGGGTGCTGAGGGTGGTGGCGCGGCACATAATCGAGGCCATGCGCGCCATTTCATCGCTCAACTGGCCTTTGAAGTGATAGCGGTCACCGCGCCAGGCGTACTCACCGGCGGCGATCACCCCATCTATCAGCGCCAAATCGGCATAGACACTCATGCAATTGCTCCTTCGGTCTTGTTCTGGTCGTACACTTGAGTTCATAGCACAGGACAGCGCGCTTGTCACCGTTGTCAGCGCGAGGGCTTCGGCGCTACAGTCGCGCCAGCGTCAACAGGATGGCAGCCATGTCGACACCCGATAACACACCCAGACCTGCAGGGCTGATCAAGCGCCTCGCCGCGCTGTTTTACGACAGCCTGCTGCTGTTGGCGCTGTGGTTTATCGCCGTCGCCCTGGTGCTGGCGTTTAACCACGGTCAGGCCATCGCGCCGCACAATCCGCTGTTGACCACCTATCTGATGTTCGTGGCGTTCTTTTTTTACGGCTGGTTCTGGATGCACGGCGGGCAGACGCTCGGCATGCGCGCCTGGAAACTGCAGTTGCGCAATCTACGCCCCGGGGCGTTGAGCTGGTGGCAGATCATGTTACGTTTTCTGGTGGCGGTACCTTCGGGCCTGCTGTTCGGGTTGGGCTATTTGTGGCTCCTGGTCGACCGCAAGCATCTGAGCTGGCACGACCGTTACTCGGAAACGACTATCGTACAACTCGACGAAAATCCGCTGCGCTACCGGCGCGGCGGCGCATAAACCGGCGCCTGCAACACCAGCTTTGCTCGTAGCTTGGTCGGTGCAGGCGGGTTTCACCCGATGCCAGGTTTTTGGCTTAGGGCGCCGCGGGCGGCGCATGCACCAAAAACCTGGCATCGGGTGAAACCCGCTTTATCGGACGCGCCATCATCTTTCCTTACTTTTATTGCTCCGGAGCCTGTTAACGCTGCTGCCGCAATACGACGCCGCCTGCGGCCAGCAATACCGCCAGGGGAGGCGTCAGCGCACTCAGAGCAGCACCCCATCCATACACCAGACCGGCGTGGGCGATCACGCCACTGAGTAATTTGAAGGTCAGTCCGGCCAGTACCGCGATCAGCAACCGCTGGCCCACCGGACGCCGCCCGAGTCCCCCGAGCACCAGTGCAGCGGCCAGCACCAGCATGGCCATCACCCCCAGCGGCGCCGCCAGCCGCTGCCAGAAGTTCAACCGCCAGGCACCGACATCGCTGCCGTTACGCTGCAGGTAAGCGATATATTCGCTCAGTTGCGCTAGCGACAGGGTGTCGGGGTCGCGCGTCAGCAGCCTCGCCAGACGCGGATTTATCAGCGCTGTCCACTGCGCGTTCGGCTGATGCGATATGTCGATCCTGCGTTCGTGGAATTGCCTCACCTTAACGGTCTCAAGCTGCCAGCGTCCGTTGCGCGCCAAGGCGCGCGCGGCGGTGACGATCCGCGCGAGACGCGCTTCGCCACTCAGCTCATAGACCACCACACCGCTGAGGCTGCCGTCAGTCTCGCTGCGCGTGACCTGGATAAAGCGCTGCCCGTCGCGCATCCAGAAACCCGCATCAGGTTGTATGCCGAGATCGGCGTAGATAGCCGTGCTGCGGATCTGCAGCGCCAGTTGTTGGGTATGTGGCGCCAAACCTTCGCCCAGCGCCATCGCTACACCCAGCAACAGAAGGCCGGTCTTGATCACCGCCAGCATCAGTCGTCGTGGTGAGCAACCCGCCAGACGGAACGCTTCGAGCTCCCGCTGTTCGGCGAGATTGCCCAGTCCGAGCGCAACGCCGATCAGTACTGCCATTGCGAACATCTGCCACGCACGTGTCGGTAAGGTAAGCAGTACGTAAAGCAGTGCATCGGCAAAGGCGTAATCACCCCGCCCGATATCACCCAACTGTCCGAGCAACACAAACAGCGCATCGAGCATGGCGACGGTCACCCAGGCGAGCAGCGTGGCGCTGAACACGGCGCGGCCAAGGTAACGGTCCAGGCGATTCATGCCACGCGCCGCCAACGCCACGGCTTCACCAGTACGATCAGAGCCGCCACGAACCCCAGATGGACCCACCACAACCCCAGCCAACCCGGCACCTGACCGTGCGCCAGCCATACTTCAGCGGTCCCCAACAGGTTGAAATACGCTGTAAAGACCAACACTCCCAGCCACATCGGGTAGAAGCGGCTGGTGCCGGGGCGGAACTGCCCCAGGGGTACGGCCAGCAGCCCCAGCACCAGCACGCTCAGCGCGCGTGACCCGCGCAGCTGCAACTGCGCCTGGGCCTCGGGCCGCGTATCACCGAGTAACGCGCTGGTCTTCACGGCATCCCATTTATGTTCGTCCTCCGCCAACGGCGCATTCAATCGCAGCGCATACTCGTCATAGTGCAGCACCCGGTAGCCGGGCTGAGCCGGATCGGTATCGTAACGGTAGCCATCGCGCAGCAGCATAAAACGCTCGCCATCGCCGAACTGTCGAAAGCCGGCTTGCCTGGCCACCAGCACCTGAGATCCGCCATCCTGTCGGATATGCACGAACACCTCATCCAGCGTACCGGCGGCAGTGCCGGCACGCCGGGCATAAAGCAGCCAGCGACCGTTATGCAGCGTATGGAAGCGCCCGGGTGTCAGGGCGCCGGCGTCGATCTGGCGTTGCGCCTCGGCGCGCAGGCGGTAACCCTGCTGCGCGGTATAGGGCACCAGATAGAAGCTCAACAACGCCACCAGCAGGCTGACCAGCAGCACCGGCATGCTGAGGGCGCGATACAGCTGGAACAGGCCGATGCCACTGGCACCCAGCGCCAGCGCCTCGTAATCGCGATTGAGTCGGCCCAGCAACCACAGCAGCGCCAGAAAAAGCGTCAGTGGCAACAGGAACACCAAAAAACCGACTGACTTCAGACCCAGCAACGTCAGCACAGTATCGGCCGGCAGGTGACCTTCAGCCGCCTGGCCCAGATACAGCGAAAAGCGCGCCGTGACCAGCACCAGCCACAGCACCAACGTGAATACCAGCCAGTAGAGCAACAATTCCTGACTGAGATAGCGGCGTATAACCGATGGCATGCGCACCCGGCAAAAAATTTTGAGACGGCGCCGGTGCATCCGGTACACTGGGCCAATTAGTATCGGCCAAGCATACCAGCTAGCGAGGAACACACCATGGATTTCAACGTCAAGAGCGGTGCTGCGGATAAATTACGCGGCGCCTGTGCGATTGTCGCCGTCAGCGCGCCGCGGCGCCTCTCAGCGGCCGGTGCACGGCTCGACAAAGCCAGCGGCGGACGTCTCAGCGCCCTGTTGAAAAGCGCCGACATCGACCCCGAGCTTGGCAAAACCACCCTCGTCCACTGCGCCGCCGACACCCTTCCCGTCAGTCGCCTGCTGGTGGTCGGGTGTGGCAAAGACAAACAGCTGACGCCGAAAGATTTTATCGCCGTCGCCGCTGCCAGCGCCAGGGCGCTGCAGGGCAGCGGCGCCACTGACGCGCTCTCGTACCTCAGCGAACTCGAGGTTGCTGAACGCACTCAGGCCTGGAAAGCACGCCAAATTGTGCTCGCCGCGCGCGATGCGGTTTATCGCTTCGATGAATTAAAAAGCGGTAAAAAAACGCCCAAGCAACGCTTGCGCCGCATAACGGTGGTGGTCGAGGCGCGCGACCAACAGAGCGCAGCCAAAGCCGGTGTGGCCAAAGGCAGCGCCATCGCCAACGGCATGGACCTGGCGCGCACCCTGGGCAACCGCCCGGGCAACCTGTGCACGCCGAGCGACCTCGCCCGGCAGGCCACGCTGCTGAAAAAGACCTACCCCAGCCTCAAAGTCGACGTTCTCGACCGCAAAGCGATGGAAAAACACGGCATGGGCGCCCTGTTGTCGGTGGCCCGCGGCAGCCGCCAGCCGCCGAAACTGATCGTCATGGAGTACCGGGGGGGCAAAAAGACGGCCAAACCGGTGGTACTGGTCGGCAAGGGCGTCACTTTCGACTCCGGCGGCATTTCCATCAAGCCCGGCAAGGCGATGGACGAAATGAAATTCGACATGTGCGGTGCGGCGAGCGTGTTCGGCTGCATGCGCGCGGTGGCCGAGCTGGGCCTGCCCATCAATCTGATCGGGGTGGTGCCGGCGACCGAAAACCTGCCCGACGGTGACGCCAGCAAGCCCGGCGACATTGTCACCAGCATGAGCGGTCAGACCATCGAAATACTCAACACCGACGCCGAAGGCCGCCTGATTCTCTGCGACGCCCTCACCTATGTGAAAAAATTCAACCCCGATGTGGTCATCGACCTGGCCACGCTCACCGGCGCCTGTATCGTCGCCCTGGGGCACGAAACCAGCGGTCTGCTCGGCAATCACCAGCCGCTGATCGATGCTTTGCTCGCGGCCGGACAAAGCGCCTGCGACCGCGCCTGGCAATTGCCCCTGTGGTCCGAGTACGACGAGCAACTGGCGAGTAACTTCGCCGACATGGCCAACATCGGCAATGGCGGCGCCGGCACCATCACCGCGGCGAGCTTTCTCGCCCGTTTCACCAGGGACTACCATTGGGCGCACCTCGATATCGCCGGCGTCGCCTGGAAAAGCGGTGGCGACAAGGGCGCGACCGGCCGACCGGTGCCGTTGCTGATGCAGTATCTGTTTGCGCGCTGCGGCAAAGGCGAGACCTAACATCGATACAGGCGATCATGACCCAGGTTGATTTCTACCTCCTACCCGGCGACGGGCTGCAACAGCGCATGCAGTTCGCCTGCCGTCTCACCGACAAGGCCTACCGGCTGGGTCATCGTGTCTACCTGCACACCGAGTCGGCGCAACAGACCCAGCAGCTCGACGACTTGTTGTGGACGTTTCAGCAAAACAGCTTTATCCCCCACGCCATCCACCGGGACGCGGGCGACCCGCGGCTGGCAGTGCAGCTCGGTCATGACAGCGAGCCCGACGCCAGCCACCAGGTGCTGATCAATCTCGCCGCCGACGTCCCGCTGTTCTTTTCGCGTTTTGAGCGCGTCGCCGAGTTGGTCAACGGCGAGGACAAGGTGCGCCGCCAGAGCCGTAAACGCTACAGCTTTTATAAAGAACGCGGTTATCCACTGCGCACTCACGAGATTAAAAAGGGATGACTTCAGACAATTACCCGACAGACGCCGAGGGCATACCGCTGCTGGACAACCCCTTGTCGGCGCAAGCGCTGGCAGCTGAGCCGCGCGGCGCGCCGCCAGCGGCACTGGAGGATCCGGCGCTGATCGCCCGAGTACTGCAAGACAGCGCCGTGCAACACCTGCTCGAGGACATGTCCGGCGATCTGCAGAAACTGGTGTCCCGGCAAATGGAGGAATTACTGCAACAGGAGCTCGCGCGACTGATCAACCAGAGCGTTGCGCAACAGGCGCCGAAACTCGCCGCAGACATCTGTACGCAGTTGCAACTCAGCCTGCCGGGCCTGCTGGCCGCTGTGATGGGACGTGCGCGCGAGCCGGGCACGAGCGACTGACGCGGCGCGCGCCGTGAAGCAGCGGATTTCTACGCTATAATCGCCGCTCGTTTCGCACACCCTGACAAACCCAGACTGATTGGCATGGAAAAAACCTACGACCCCCGCAGCATCGAGCAACGCTGGTATCAGACTTGGGAAGAGCGCGGCTACTTCGCCCCCGCCACCGACAGCGATAAGCCACCCTACTGCATCATGATCCCGCCGCCCAACGTCACCGGCAGTCTGCACATGGGTCACGCCTTCCAGGACACCCTCATGGATGCCCTGACGCGCTTTCACCGTATGCGCGGGCACAGCACCTTGTGGCAACCCGGCACCGATCACGCCGGCATCGCCACGCAGATGCTGGTCGAGCGCCAACTCGAGGCCGAGGGCAAAAGCCGTCACGACCTGGGCCGGGAGGCGTTCATTGAGCGCGTCTGGCAGTGGAAAAAAACCTCCGGTGGACACATCACCCGGCAATTGCGCCGCATGGGTGCCTCGCTGGACTGGAGCCACGAGCGGTTCACCATGGACGAGGGGCTCTCCGAAGCGGTCACTGAAGTGTTCGTGCGGCTGCACGAAGAGGGTTTGATCTACCGCGGCAAACGGCTGGTCAACTGGGACCCGGTGCTGCACACCGCCATCTCCGACCTCGAAGTGCTGTCGCAGGAAGAGAATGGCAGCCTCTGGCACATGCGCTACCCCCTCAGTAACGGCACCGGCGACCTGGTGGTGGCCACCACCCGCCCCGAGACGCTACTGGGTGACTGCGCGGTGGCGGTGCACCCGGGCGACGAGCGCTATAAGCATCTGCTGGGTGAATTTGTCGAACTGCCGCTCACCGGCCGCCGTATTCCGGTTATCGCCGATGATTACGTCGACCCGGAATTTGGCACCGGCTGCGTGAAAATCACCCCCGCGCACGATTTCAACGACTATGCGGTGTGGCTGCGCCACCGCGACGAATTGGCCATCGCCGCACAGCCGCATGGTGGGCTGATCAATATACTGACCGCCGACGCCACGATCCGCTATAACGAGGAGAACGAAGCCGCGTTGATCCCCTCCGACTATATCGGCATGGAGCGATTCCAGGCGCGCAAACAGATCGTCGCCGATTTGGAAGCGCGTGATTTGCTGGTAAAAATCGACGCCCACAAGCTGATGGTCCCGCGGGGCGACCGCTCCGGAGCGGTAATTGAGCCCTTTCTGACCGACCAGTGGTACGTGAAAATTCAGCCGCTCGCCGAACCGGCGATCAAGGCGGTGGAGAACGGCGACATCCGTTTTGTACCGGACAACTGGAAAAACACCTACTTCGACTGGATGCGCAACATTCAGGATTGGTGCATATCACGCCAGATCTGGTGGGGTCACCGCATACCGGCCTGGTATGACGAGCAGGGCAACGTCTATGTCGGACGCTCCGAGGCGGAGGTACGCAAAGGCCACAAACTGGACGACAGTGTGAGCCTGCGCCAGGACGAAGACGTACTGGATACCTGGTTCAGCTCCGCGCTGTGGCCCTTCTCAACCCTGGGCTGGCCGCGGCCGAGCGCGCGACTGGAAACCTTCTACCCGACCAGTGTGCTCGTCACCGGCTTTGACATCATCTTTTTCTGGGTGGCGCGCATGATCATGATGGGTCTTAAGTTTATGGACCAGGTGCCCTTCCGTGAAGTCTATATTCACGGCCTGGTACGCGACGCGCACGGCCACAAGATGTCCAAATCAAAGGGCAACGTGCTCGATCCCATCGATCTGATCGACGGCATTGAGCTCGACGCACTGGTGGAAAAACGCACCGGCAGCCTCATGCAGCCGCACCTGGCGGAAAAAATCGCCAAACAGACGCGGCGTGATTTCCCCGACGGGATCCCCTCGTTTGGCACCGACGCACTGCGTTTTACCTTTGCTGCCATGGCCTCAACCGGGCGCGATATCAACTTCGACCTGCAGCGTACCGAGGGTTACCGTAACTTCTGCAATAAGCTCTGGAACGCCGCACGCTACGTGCTGATGAACACCGAGGGGCACGATTGTGCACAGGAGGGCGGCGAGCTCGAGCTGTCTGGCGCCGACCGCTGGATCGTCTCAGCGCTGCAGCAGACCGAACAACAGGTGATCGACAGCTTCGCCACCTATCGCCTCGATCTCGCCGCGCAGGCTATCTATACCTTTATCTGGGACGAATACTGCGACTGGTACCTGGAGCTGTCCAAATCGGTGTTGAACGACACCAAGACGAGCGAGGCTGCGCGCCGCGGCACCCGTCATACGCTGGTGCGCGTACTCGAAACGGTGCTGCGACTGGCGCATCCTATCGTGCCGTTTATTACCGAGGAGATCTGGCAACGCGTCGCGCCGCTGGCGGGCGTATCGGCTGAGACCATTATGCGCCGACCCTACCCCGGCCAAACACCCGCTCCGGTCGACACCGCGGCGGTGGCGGAAATTGACTGGGTCAAGCAATTCGTGCTGGGGGTGCGCCAGATCCGCAGCGGCATGAATATCGATCCACGCAAGGCGCTGCCGGTGCTGTTGCAAAACGGCGGCGAAATCGATCGACAGCGGCTGGAACAGAACCGTCACTACATTACCGCTCTCGGCCGGGTCGCTTCGATTGAATGGCTCGACGAGCAACAGGCGCCCGAGTCGGCCACTGCGCTGATCGGCGAAATGAAGCTGCTGGTGCCGATGGCCGGTTTAATCGACAAGCAGGCCGAACACGCCCGTCTCAACAAGGAACTGGAGAAACGGCGCACCGATCTGCAACGCAGCGAAAGCAAGCTGAACAACGCCGGGTTCGTCGACAAGGCCCCCGAGGCGGTCGTCGCCAAAGAAAAGAGCAAAGCCGATGAGCTGCGCGCGGCGATCGGTCAGTTGGAACAACAGCTGGCGAAAATCAGCGCCCTGTAGCCGCAAGCGCAGCGCCGGGACTTTGCCACCCTGCGCTCGAGCGTCACCCGGCCTTGGCGGCTTTCGCCGCCGGGCGCACCGCTGTAAACTGCCGAGCCTATGAAAAATTCCGGCAAAGCTCTTGCTCTGGCCGCGGTGTTGGCGGCGGCCGGATATTCCTATTTTGACCGCCAGGGACTACCCGGCCCAGAACCGGTGGCGCCTGCCGCGGCGCCGGCCTACGCCATTCGCGAGGCCTTCAGAGACCATCGCAACAATATTCAGGTCGAAGGCCAGGGAACGGTCAAACGCATCCTCCCCGACGACCGGGAGGGCAGCCGACACCAGCGTTTCGTGCTGCGTCTGGATGGCGCGCAGACTATCCTTGTCGCCCACAATATCGATCTGGCGCCGCGCATCAACGCGCTGCGTGAGGGAGACGTAGTGTCGTTTTACGGCGAATACGAATGGAACGCCAAGGGCGGCGTGCTGCACTGGACCCATCGTGATCCACACGGGCGCCACGCGGACGGCTGGCTGCGCCATCAGGGCCGCATCTATCAGTAGGCGCTGACTCAGGGCTTGGCGGCGACCGCCACTACCAGCTGCACCACGCCCCAAACGGTAACAATGAATGCCAAGGTGGCGAGCAGCCCGACGGCGATGTAAATCTTGGCGCTGCCGCGCTTGAAGTCTTCCTGATGTTTACGGCTGCTCTGAACGCCGAACATGGAAGCGAACACGCTGCCAATCACACTGCCGAGCGACTGCCGCCGCCGATCTGAAGCCGGGTCTTGCTCCACGCTGCCTCCTGTATAGATTTTGCCACCCCGTAATTAGACCACATTCTACCCCACGGCGTTGAAACAACAGACTCCAGCTCCCCCGCCCCGGGCCACTAACCGCCTGAGGCGGGGCGGGCGTGGAGCGGCGCTGTCTGGAGGCGTTATTCGCCGAAGCGGGCGCCGCCGTGCGCATTCAATCCGCGCGCGGCGAGGCCCAGCGCAGCGCTCACATTGTCATCCGACTTCTCATCGACCGAGCTCCTGCGTAGCATGGCGACCATGATCGCAACGGCTGGAAAGAGGCTCCTGGTCCTGTCGCGCTGGCGCAGCGTAATGCTCTGCCTACTGTGGCTACCGTTTACCAGCGGTGCGGGGACGACGCCCCACCTGGAGTTGCCCAAATACCGACTGCGGGCCGACGAATTGGCGGTGATCGTCAACGACGCCGATCCACTCAGCGTGCAGATCGGCGCCTATTACATGCAGGCACGAAAACTGCCACCCGAGAACCTGCTGCATGTGCGTTTCGAGCCGGGCCGGTCGCGCATGTCTGTCGAGGAGTTTACTCGGCTCAAAGCAGCGGTGGAGCGCGCCACGGTGGCGCGGATTCTGGCCTATGCAATCACCTGGGCGGCGCCGTACCGGGTCGGCTGTATGTCTTTCACCGCGGCGCTGAGCTTCGGCTACGACCGCGCCTGGTGTTCCAGCCGTCAATGCGCTGCCACCCGCCATAGCCCCTACTACGGCTATACCGGCGCCGCTCCCTGGCACGATCTGGGTGTCCGGCCGAGCATCAGCATTGCGGCGGAAAATCTCGCCGACGCGCGCGCCCTGATCGATCGCGGCCTCGCCGCTGACGGCAGTCTGCCCGAGGGCACCGCGTATCTGGTCAGCACGAGTGACCGGGCGCGCAATGTACGGGCACGGTTTTATCCACGTGCCCAAGCGCGCATGCGAGACCGCATCGAAACCCGTATTGTCGTCACCGACGCCTTACGTGAGCGCGACGACATACTGTTTTATTTCACCGGCCGCGCACGAGTGCTGCATCTTGACACCTTGCACTTCCTGCCGGGTGCTATCGCCGATCACCTCACCTCCAGCGGCGGGCAGCTGACCGACAGCAGACAAATGAGCGCCCTGCGCTGGCTGCAGGCCGGCGCCACCGGCAGCTACGGCACGGTCGTGGAGCCTTGCAATCTGCCCGGGAAATTTCCCAACCCAGAAATCCTCATGGATATGTACAGCAGCGGCAGAACGCTGTTGGAAGCGTACTGGCAGAGCGTGCAACAACCCGGCGAAGGAATCTTTATCGGTGACCCCCTGGCCGCACCGTTCGACCGTGTACAGCTGCGCCCGGAAAAAGAGCACCTGCGGGTCTCCACCGGTGACCTGTTGGCGGGCATCTACCGGCTGGCTTACGCGGACTTTCCCGTCGGTCCGTGGCGCACCCTCGGCCTGCTAAGGGTGCACTATCACCAGAACGAATTTGTGTTGCCGCGACCCGGTAACGGCTATTACCGGCTCGTCGGCCCCGAGAACTTGCCGGCGCGCGGCGCTCACCTGCCCTCGGTATCAACGGAACCTGAACTGCTTGGGGATGACGACGATACCGGCCTCTGACACCTGAAAGCGCTCGGCGTCGCGCGCCGCATCAACACCAATCGTTTCTCCGGGCGGTATCACCACGCCTTTATCGATAATACACCGCGTGACATGGGCACCGTCGCCCACCACCACGCCGTTGAACACAATAGCGTCCTCGACAATGGCCTCATCACCGACGCGAACATTGGAGAACAGAATCGAATGGTTGACAGCGCCGCCGGTGATCACCGTGCCGCCGGAGACAATGGAGTTGACAAACACCCCTTCGGTGCCGGATTCGCCCGGGACGGTACGCGCCGGGGGTGTCTGCTCCTGATAAGTGCGAATATTCCAGTCCGCCTGGTACAGGTCCAGAGGCGGCACGGGGTCGAGCAGACTCATACTGGCAGCATAATAGGCATCGAGCGTGCCTACATCACGCCAATACCGATCGGGAGAAACGCGCCCACTGCTGCCACCAAAGCGATAGGCATAGGCGCCGCCGCGCTCGATCATAGAGGGCAGGATGTCACAGCCGAAGTCGTGACTGGATGCGGCGTTGTCGTGATCAGCGCGCAACACGTCCAGCAGCAACTGCTTGCCGAAAACATATATTCCCATCGACGCCAGCGCGCGATCCTGACTGTGCGGTGACGGTTTCGGGCGCTGCGGTTTCTCCTCGAAACCCAGGACGCGCTCATCGTCGTCTACCTGCATGACACCGAACGCAGACGCCTCCTCCATCTGCACCTCCATGCAAGCGATGCTGATGTTCGCCTGACGCTCGATGTGCGCCTTGATTATTTCGGCGTAATCCATGCGATAGATGTGATCGCCGGCAAGAATCACTATCCAGTCGACGTCGCTGCGCTCGATCATGTACAGATTCTGATAAATAGCATTGGCGGTGCCCGAATACCAGCCGCCGTCAACACGCATCTGCGGTGGAACCGGGGTGATGTATTCGCCCAGTTCGGGGTTAAAGATCGACCATCCGTCACGCAAATGTTTTTGCAGCGAATGCGACTTGTACTGTGTCAGCACCAGCACCCGGTGAATATCTGAGTGCAGACAATTAGCCAGGGTGAAGTCGATAATGCGGTATTTCCCCCCGAACGGCACCGCTGGCTTGGCGCGATCTGCAGTCAGTGGATGCAATCGCGACCCGACTCCGCCGGCGAGAATCACTGCCAGTGTCTTATTCAGCATAACGTCCGCCTTGTGTTACTTGTGCCTTCAGGTGTTTGACGGGCTTACAAGCAATGCCTGTGCCGCCGGCGATGGGTGCCGCAAAAATGACTGCAGTAGCGAAGCGTCGACCCCGCCGCGGCTCCACGCTCGCAACGCAGTGCGCACCGAAAGCGGGAATCGCGGCCTCACGATGGTTCAATATCGTGCAGCGGTTCCGACCTGGCGTCGAGCAATTATCGGCCCATATCACGCAGATCAATTGTTTGCATTCTATGGCACAGCCTTTGCTACCGCGCTTCCTAAAGTATTCATACGGAGTTTGAGACCCGGTGAAAGCGGTGCTGATCAGCCGCCCGATTCACGCCGCATGCGAGGGCGTCCCATCGCCGCTGCGGCGCGAGATCCTCCTAGACGCCACTGTTTTCGGTGACACAGTTACCGGACCGGAGTGGCCGCGCCTATACCAACGCCTGAGCCGCAAGAGAATGCTCGGGCACAGAAGATCAACTGTAACTGGAGCACCCAAGCAATGAAAACAACAACCCCAAGTCACTACCGGATAAGCCTTCCGGCTCTCACTGTCACCGCCCTGCTCGCAATCACCGGTAGCGCCCGCGCCGGTACCTTTACCGAGGCCCTCGGTGGCGGAAAGCCCAAACTCGATGTCCGCCTGCGCTACGAGCACGTAGATCAGGATAACGCATTGAAAGAGGCCGACGGCCTGACCGTTCGCACGCGGCTCGGCTATGCCACGGCCGACTACAAAGGCCTGACAGCCTACGCCGAAATGGAAAACACTTCAGCCCTGATCGAAGACTACAACAGCGGCCCCGGCGGCAATGGTAAAGGCCAGTACTCGGTGATCGCCGATCCGGACAACACCGAGGTCAACCAGGCCTTTTTGGCCTACAGCGGTATTCCCGATTCAACGTTGAAACTCGGCCGGCAACGCCTGATATGGGACAACGCCCGCTTTCTCGGCAATGTTGGTTGGCGACAAAACGAACAGACTTACGATGCGGTGAGTTTCGTCAACACCTCGCTGCCCCACATCACCCTCAACTACGCCTATATCGACAACGTGAAGACCATTTTCGGTACTGACACCGATATGAGCGACCATTTAATCAACCTCTCGTTTAGCGGTCTGGACTTTGCCGACCTGACGGTATACGGCTATTTTCTGGAGTACAGCGCCAGCAGCGGTCGGCGTGCCAACTCCAATCAAACACTGGGCGCCTATCTCGACGGCGGCTACGAGATCGGCGGCCTGAAACTGCTGTATCGTGCGGAGTACGCCAACCAGAGCGACTACGAAGACGGCAACAGCAGCATTGATGCCGATTACTATCACTTCATTCTTGGCGGCACTATCAGCGGCGTGACCGCAAAGCTCGGCTACGAGCTGCTCGGTGCCGACGGTTTCAGCGGTTTTGAAACCCCCCTGGCCACCAAGCACGCCTTCAACGGCTGGGCAGACCTGTTCCTCAACACACCCGTTAATGGCCTGCAGGACAGTTACCTGGCGCTCAGCGGCACACTCAAGGGAGTGAAGTTGCTCGGTGTCTACCACGATTTCCAAGCCGACAAGGGCGGCGCTGACTACGGCAGCGAAGTCGACTTGCTGGCAGCCAGGAAATTCGCCAAGAACTACACCGCTGGCATCAAATACGCCAGCTACAACGCCGACGCCTTCGCCGTCGACACCGATAAATTCTGGCTTTGGGGAGAACTGACTTTTTAACCCGCGACGACGAATTTTTCTCCGTTGCACGAGTCCGGCGGCCGATAAGGGCCGCCGTTTTTTATCTCAGTAACGCGCACCAGACTGGTGCCCGCTGCCCTACAGGGTGGCACCCCTATCTTTCTCAAAATCACTATTATGCGTTTTTACAGTTGCTTATAGACTGGCACATTATCTGCTGTTAGGCCTTGAACGCCTTCGGTTGAATCGCGCCGCGGAAGGTAACACGCACTACCGACAATCTGTCTCATTGCCGAGCGCAGCCGGTCGGATTGACAGAGACCAGGGTGTCTGTGTGCCTGGCCCTGCGGCCTTGACTGCCGATGCCTTGGCTCATTTCAAGCCTTCAAACAACGGAGTTGACATGCAAGACACTTTACAGCGCACGCCCCTACGATCCTTTCTCAAGCGAGTCCTGCTTGCCTGTAGCCTGACAACGGTCGCCGTCGCCAGCGCTCAGGCCGCGGTGGGAGCCGCGGAGAAAGAGGATCTCAAGTTCGGGTTCATCAAGCTCACCGACATGGCGCCGCTGGCGATTGCCTATGAGAAGCACTATTTTGAAGACGAGGGACTGTACGTCACACTCGAAGCTCAAGCGAATTGGAAAGTCCTGCTCGACGGGGTGATCGACGGCCAGCTCGACGGCGCACACATGCTTGCCGGGCAGCCCCTGGCGGCCACTATCGGCTTCGGCACCAAAGCACACATCGTCACCCCATTTTCCATGGATCTGAACGGTAACGGCATCACCGTGTCCAATGAGGTTTGGGAGCTGATGAAACCTAACCTCCCGACCGGCAAAGACGGCCGCCCGGTGCACCCGATCAAAGCCGACTACCTTAAACCGGTAGTGAGCAAGTACCGCAATCAAGGCAAGCCGTTCAAGATGGGTATGGTATTCCCCGTTTCCACCCACAACTATGAGTTGCGCTACTGGCTCGCAGCGGGCGGCCTCAACCCCGGCTTCTATGCACCGAAAAAGGGTGATATATCCGGCACGCTGAAAGCCGACGTGCAACTCTCGGTCACTCCGCCGCCACAAATGCCCGCGACCCTGGAAGCCGGCACCATCAACGGCTATTGCGTCGGCGAGCCCTGGAATCAACAGGCCGTTTTCAAAGGCATCGGCGTACCGGTCATTACCGACTACGAAATCTGGAAAGATAACCCGGAAAAAGTTTTCGGCATGACCGAGGCATTCACGCGCAAATACCCCAACACCACGGTGCGCGTGGTCAAGGCGCTGCTGCGCGCCGCCAAGTGGCTGGATGCGGACAACAACAAAAACCGGCCGGAAGCGGTGAAGTATCTGGCCCAGCCCAATTATGTGGGGGCCGATTACAAAGTCATCGCCAACTCCATGACCGGCACTTTCGAATACGAAAAGGGCGATCAGAGAGCAGTACCCGACTTCAACGTCTTCTTCCGCTACTTCGCCACCTATCCCTACTACTCCGACGCGGTCTGGTACCTGACCCAAATGCGCCGCTGGGGACAGATCGCCGACTACAAGCCCGACAGCTGGTATATCGATACGGCGAAAAAAGTCTATCGCCCGGATATCTATACAACCGCAGCGAAAGAACTGATCGCCGAAGGCAAAATGAGCGCTGCCGATTTCCCCGACTTCTCGACTGAAGACGGCTTCCGCAAACCTCAAACGCAATTCATCGACGGTATCACCTACGATGGCACCAAGCCCAACGCCTATCTGCAAAAGTTTCCCATCGGCCTTAAGGGCAAGGAAAGCCCGTGACTCTCTGCGCCGGCCCTCGGGACCGCCGGCAATCACCAACAACATCACTGTAAACGACGGGGTATAAGGCATGTCCACGGCCACTGCTATCAACAAGTATCAAGCCTACAATTTCAGGTTTTTGGACCACCTACTGGCTTTTCTTTCGCGGGATAATCGCTCCGGAGCGGCCCCGCGCTTGATCGTGGCCTTGGGCATACCGTTAGCGGCGATAGCGATTTTCCTCTTGCTCTGGAGCGTACTGGCAGCCAAAGTGCAGACGTCCCTCGGCCAGTTACCCGGACCGGCCAAGGTGTGGGAGCAGGCACTGGTGTTGGTGGACGAACATCAGGCGGCGCGCGCCAAAGAAGAGGCTTTCTATGCGCGCCAGGAGGAGCGCAATGCGCAAAAACTCGCCGCCGACGCCAACGCCGAAGTGCGTATCCGCGCCTACACCGGCGCACCGACATTCTTCGACCAGATTGTCACCAGCCTTGCCACCGTCGCCACCGGTTTTCTGATCGCCTCACTGATCGCGATCCCGATAGGCATCGTGACCGGCATGAGCCATACGCTGTACAGCGCACTGAACCCGCTCATTCAGTTATTCAAGCCGGTTTCACCGCTCGCCTGGCTGCCGATTGTCACTATGGTGGTCAGTGCCGTCTACGTGACCGACAATCCATTTTTCGCCAAGTCGTTTCTCACGTCGGCTATCACCGTGACCTTATGCTGTCTGTGGCCGACCATTATCAACACCGCGGTGGGTGTCTCATCGGTCGACAAGGACCTGCTCAACGTGTCGCGCGTGCTACGCCTGCCGTGGCTGACCAAGACCATGAAGATCGTGCTGCCCTCTTCCATTCCGATGATGTTCACCGGGCTGCGCTTATCGCTGGGCATCGGCTGGATGGTGTTGATCGCCGCCGAAATGCTCGCCCAGAATCCAGGACTGGGCAAGTTCGTCTGGGACGAGTTCCAGAACGGCAGCTCCAACTCGCTGGCGCGCATCATGGTGGCCGTGCTGGTGATCGGTCTTATCGGTTTCGGCCTCGATCGCGGCATGCTGCTGTTGCAACGCAAGTTCTCCTGGGACAAGAGCGCTATTACGCGCTGAGGCTGAGAGGTAGGCACCATGAAGGCGAAAAACCACCTCGAACTGACCCACGTCAGTATCGATTTCCCCACCGACACCGGCCCGTTCCGGGCCCTTGATGACGTCAGCCTGAAAATCGACAAAGGCCAGTTCATCACCCTGATCGGCCACTCCGGTTGCGGTAAGTCTACGGTTCTTAATATTGTTGCCGGACTGCACCGCGCCACCGCCGGCGGAGTGATACTCAACGGCCGCGAAGTGAGCGAACCCGGCCCGGAACGCGCCGTGGTGTTTCAGAACCATTCGCTGCTGCCCTGGCTGAGCGCCTATGAAAACGTCGAACTGGGCGTAAAACAAGTGTTCAAAGGCAAGAAATCCCGCGCCGAAATGCGTCAGTGGATCGACCACAACCTGGAACTGGTACACATGAGTCACGCCCGCGACAAGCGTCCGGATGAAATTTCCGGGGGCATGAAACAGCGCGTCGGCATCGCCCGAGCGCTGGCCATGCAGCCGGAAGTTCTGCTGATGGACGAACCGTTCGGCGCCCTCGACGCACTGACCCGCGCCCACCTGCAGGACTCGCTGATGGAAATTCACGCCGCGCTCGGCAACACCGTGATCATGATCACCCACGATGTCGACGAGGCAGTGCTGCTCTCGGATCGCATCGTGATGATGACCAATGGACCCGCAGCGACCATCGGCGAAGTGCTCGAAATCGAACTGGAGCGCCCGCGCGAGCGCCTGGCGCTGGCCGATGATCCGCAGTACAACCACTACCGTTCGGATGTACTGAGATTTCTCTACGAACGCCAGAAGCGCCCCGGCGAGGAACTCGCGCCCGACAGCGATTCCACGGCGGCCACCGACAGTAACAGTCAACCTATCGCTGAAGGTGACAAAACCCAGGAGAATATAGCGCTCCGCGTCGTAAGCAACTAACCAGTCCACCAGGCTTTGTGGGCTTTAAAGATAACCCAATAACACCACCCCTCATAAAGCGGGTTTCGGCCGGTAGCGGGTTTTTGGTGCATGCGCCGCCCGCGGCGCCCTAAGCCAAAAACCCGCTAGCGGCTGAAACCCGCCTGCGCCGAGGCCGGACACGACCGAAACGCCGAGCGCGCCAGAGTCCTCCCAGAACTCGGATCCGCGGACACTCTACCTGTGCAGTGTTTTACACAGCTAAGAGCACCCGCTTTATGCGAAAGGATGGCGCTTAATAATGGTTTCGTCCCGATCCGGTCCGGTGGAAATAATATCGATGGGTACACCGCACAATTGTTCGATCTTGTGCAGATAGTCGCGCGCCGCCTGTGGTAGTTGATCGAGCGATTTCACCCCCACGGTCGATGCCTGCCAACCCGGCATTTCCACCAGCACCGGTTCGCACTTGGCAAACAGATCTGCGCCCACCGGCGGCGTGGTGATCTCCCGGCCGTCGAGCTTATAGGCCACGCAAATCTTCACCGTTTCCATACCGTCCAGCACATCCAGCTTGGTAATACAGATACCGGTGACACTGTTAATCAGCAGGGAGCGTTTGAGCGCGACAATATCCAGCCAGCCACAACGACGCTGACGCCCGGTGGTAGCGCCAAACTCATGCCCCTTCTCGCCCAGGTATTGACCGTCGCCGTCAAACAATTCGGTGGGGAAAGGTCCGGCGCCGACGCGAGTGGTATAGGCCTTGACGATACCCAGCACATAATCCAGGTCGCGCGGACCAACGCCGCTGCCGCTGGCCGCGCCCCCGGCGGTAGTGGTCGAAGAGGTAACATAGGGGTAGGTACCGTGATCGATGTCGAGCAGCGCGCCTTGTGCGCCCTCGAACATAACGCTCTTACCTTCGGCGCGCAGCCCGTGCAAAGTGCCCGGGATATCCTCGACCATCGGCGCAATGGACTCGCCCTGCGCCAGCGCCTGGTCCAGTACCTGGTGATAATCGACGGGCGCGGTTTTGAAGTAATGCTCCAGGGCGAAGTTATGGTACTCCATAACCTCGCGCAGACGCTCTTTGAAATGCTCGGCCTCGAGCAGCTCACCGAGACGAATACCGCGGCGCGACACTTTGTCTTCGTAAGTCGGGCCGATACCGCGCCCGGTGGTGCCGATGGCCTTATTGCCGCGAGCCAATTCGCGCGCCTGGTCGAGGGCGATATGGTAGGGCAGGATCAGGGGGCACGACTCGCTAATACCGAGCCGCTCGCGCGCCGGCACCCCGCTGGCTTCGAGCATGCTGATTTCTTCCAACAGGGCCTCCGGTGACAACACCACCCCATTGCCGATCAGACAGCGCACCCCGGCCCGCAGGATACCTGAGGGGATCAGGTGCAAGACAGTTTTGCGGCCTTCGATGACCAGCGTATGCCCGGCGTTATGGCCGCCCTGAAAGCGCACCACGGCACTGGCGCGGTCGGTCAGCAGGTCGACAATTTTACCCTTGCCTTCGTCACCCCACTGGGTGCCGATTACTACGACATTCTTACCCATCAGCTCTCAATCCTGTCAGTCCGCTATTTACTCAATTTTTTCCACCTTCCAGGCGGCACCGTCCCAGCGCAGTGTACGGTCGCAGCGCATTTCGCTACTGCTGCCCTGTTGGCCCGGCAACTGTCGAATCACCACCTCGCCCTGCCCGCGTAACCGCTCGATCTCCTTCTCCAGCGCTTCGTCGTGCTCCCCGGGCGCCAGGATCGCCCCACACATCGCCGGCCAGTCGCGGCTGCCGAGCTGCATCAAACAGCGCAGATCGGTGCTGAAACCGGTGGCCGGGCGGGCGCGCCCGAAGACCTTGCCGATTTCATCGTAGCGCCCGCCCCGGGCGACCTCCTGGCCGCAATCGGCGACGAAGGCGGCGAACACCACGCCGGTTTGATACTGATAACCGCGTAGCTCAGCGAGGTCAAAGTGCAGCGCCGCGCCTGGGGGCAGACGCCGTCGCGCCAGCGCGGCGATACGCTGCAGATTATCGAGCGCATCCCGGGCCGTCCGCCCGCTGCCTTCCAGCAACGTCTCGGCGTGCGACAACACCTCCTCGTCACCGTTCAAGGTGGCCAGGCCGGCCAGGCGCTCGCGTTGCGCGGTGGACAAATCCAGCGCCGCCAGGAATGTCTGTATTTCCGGAATTGCCTTGCGCTGCAGAGCATCGAACAGGAAGGCCTCCTGGTCGGGATCGAGACTCGCGTCTTCGGCCAGACCGCGGAAGATGCCGACGTGACCGAGATCGATATACACATCTTCGATCCCGGTCAGCGCCAGAGTGGCCACCATCAGCTGGAGAATTTCGACATCGCTTTCCGGGCCGGCGTGGCCGAACAACTCTGCGCCAACCTGCAGCGGACTGCGCGATCCGGCAAAGCCGTTGGGTCGCGCGTGCAGCACCGTGCCGAGGTAACACAAACGGGTCGGCCCCTCGCGCTGCAGGCGGTGGGCATCGATACGCGCCGCCTGCGGCGTCATATCGGCGCGCAGCCCCAGCAGCCGTCCCGAGAGCTGATCGATCAACTTGAAAGTCTGCAGATCAAGATCATGACCGGTGCCGGTCAACAACGAGTCGAGGTATTCGATAAACGGCGGTACGATCAGCTCGTAGCCCCAGCCACGATACAAATCGAGAATCTCGCGCCGCAGCTTCTCCAGCGGCACGGCCTGTGCCGGCAGCAGTTCCTCGATGCCGTCCGGCAACAACCAGCGATTTGCGTTTTTGATCATAATCGTCATCGAACCAGATACAGCAGCCCAACACCCGCCAGCATACTGAGCAGGCCGGATAGGCGCATACTGCGGTCATCCACAGCGGCCATGGCCGCCAGCAGACGACGTACCCTGTCCGGACTCAGAAACGGCACAATGCCCTCCAGCACCAGCATCAGGGCCAGCGCCGCCCATAAATCGTTCCACATTCTGACACCCTTCAGGCCGCAAAAAAAAGCCGGGCGACGCGCATCGCCCGGACTCCGCTCAGTCGCTTCAGCGGAGCGGGGCTATTTGCCCCCGGCGCCGTTGAAAAACTCGAAGAACTCGCCCTCAGGCTGCAGTAGCATCACATCGTTGCCCTTCTGGAAACTCTGCTGATAGGCCTGCAGGCTACGATAGAAGGCGTAGAAGTCCTTGTCCTTGTTGTAGGCCTCGGCGTAGATCTCTGCGGCCCGGGCATCCCCCTTGCCGCGTATCTGTTGAGCATCGCGGTAGGCATTGGCGATAAGCACCTGGCGTTTGCGGTCGGCTTCGGCGCGAATCTTTTCCGCCTCTTCGGCACCCTGCGAGCGGAACTCCTTGGCGACTCTGGCGCGCTCGGCCTGCATGCGGCGGAACACGGAATTGCTGACCTCCGCCGGCAAGTCGACACGCTTGACGCGTACATCGATGATTTCGATGCCGATCGCCCGCGCCTGAACATTGGCGTCCGCCGTAAGCTGCACCATCATCTCATCGCGCACCCCCGAGACCACCTCATTGACGGTGCGCTTGCTGAACTGGCCGCGCATGCCGTCCTTGATAATCTGCTCCAGACGCTGCTCGGCGTGACGCTCGTCTCCCAGCACCGTGGTGTAATAGCGCCCGACATCGGTAATGCGCCACATGACGAAGGAATCGACAATCACATTTTTCTTCTCGACCGTGAGGAAACGCTCCGGATCGACATCCAGCGTGATGATGCGCCCGTCGTATTTACGCACGTTGTTGAGAAACGGCACCTTGAAATGCAGTCCCGGCGGGATATCGGTACGCACGATCTCGCCCAGGCGGAACAACAGCGCCTTTTCCCACTGACCGACGCGATACATGGAGAAGGCCCCGACCACCACGATCACCAATAACAAGCCAACGAGGAGATTTCTGCTACTGGCCATTAGCGCGACTCCCTCTGGCTGCGTGATGGACGCACCGTGGTACCGGTGCCACTCGGCGCAGAGCTGTCGGCGCCGCTGTCCTGGCTGCTGCTCATATCGCTGGAAAACTGGCGCACGTTGGGCTGCTGTTTCATTAATTGATCGAGTGGCAGGTACATCATATTGTTGGCATTTTTACTGTCGATCAGCACCTTGTTGCTCTGCGTCATGACCGACTCCATGGTCTCGAGGTACAGGCGCTTGCGGGTGACTTCCGGCGCTTTTTTGAATTCCGTCAACACCTGACTGAAGCGACTGGCTTCACCCTCGGCCTTGGCGATCAACGATTCCCGGTAGCCGTTGGCTTCCTGTATCTGTCGGGCGGCCGCGCCACGGGCTTTGGGTATCACGTCGTTGGCGTAGGCTTCTGCCTCGTTTTTCAACCGCTCCTTGTCTTCGCGCGCCTTGATGGCATCGGAGAACGCCGCCTGGACCTCCTCCGGAGGCTGCGCGTCCTGCAGATTGACGTCGGAGACCAGCAGGCCCGCCTGGTAGGAGGTCAGCGTTTTCTGCATCACGGTCTTGATATCGGCCACCACCTGGGCGCGGCCTTCTTTGAGGACAAAGTCCATGTCGTTCTTACCAATGACTTCGCGGATGACGCTTTCCGCCACCTGCTTGAGCACCACGTTGGGATCGCGTACATCGAACAGATAGCGCTGCGGGTCGCTGACCTGGTACTGCACCGCGAGCTGAATATTGACGATGTTCTCATCCTGGGTGAGCATCAGCGCCTCGCGCGGTACCGCGACCGTGCTCTGCCCGGCCGCTCCGGAACGATAGCCGATTTCGACAAACCGCCGCTGTTCGACATCGACCACCTCGACCTGTTCGACCGGATAAGGGATATGCCAGTGCGGACCCGGCGCCGTGGTTTCGGAATAGGCGCCGAATCGCAGCACCACGCCCTGCTTGCCGGCGTCGACAATGTAGATGCCCGAAAACAGCCAGACCAGGGCGACGATGCCGGCGATCAGTCCGAACCCGGTTAATCCGGGTCCACCACGCCGGTGCCCCCCCTCGCCACCGCTCTTGCGGCCCCCCCCGAACAGCCCGCCGAGCTTGTCCTGCATTTTTTTCACGACCTCGTCAAGATCGGGCGGACCCTGGTCTCCGCGACCGCCCCAAGGATCCTTGTTACCACCGCTTCCCGGCTCGTTCCAGGCCATGTATGACTCCGAAGTTTACAAATAAAACCCCCCTCCTTGCGGGAGGGGGCAAAGGGCAAATTCTAGGGAGCTTGGGCGCCGCCCGCAACACGCAGTGGCAGCTCTCGCTCCGCCAAAAGCCGGTAGGCGCGCTTTTCGCGGCGAAAAATCGCCGCCAGTTCGCGTTCGCTGATGCGAATATCCAGCCACCAACCGCCCTCCTGCGCCGCCTGATCCTGCACGATCTGGCCGGTCCGATAGAGCGTTGCGCGCAGTCGACCACACTCCGGCGGCAGGTATAACCAGCCGCTTACCTGATCGGAGAGAAAATACTCGCCGAGCGCCTGCTCGATCAGTTCCAGTCCGAGACCGCTGGCCGCGGCACACCACACGCGGCTGACACGGCCTTCGACATCACGCAGCAACTGCGCCGGCTCGCCGCTGAGATCAATTTTGTTGTAGGCCAGAATCTGCGGCACATCGCCGGCGCCGATGGCCCCCAGCACCTCGTTGACCTGCTCGATACGCGTGTGGCGCTCGGGGTCATGGGCATCGACCACGTGTAGTAGCAGATCAGCCTGCAGGGTTTCCTCCAGGGTGGCGCGAAACGCGGCCACCAGCTCATGCGGCAGCTTGCGCACAAAACCGACCGTGTCGGCCAGCACCACCGGCCCGAAACCGGCCAGCTCCAGGCGCCGCAGAGTCGGATCCAGGGTGGCGAACAGCTGATCGGCGGCGTACACCTCGGCCGCGCAGAGCCGGTTGAAAAGCGTCGATTTGCCGGCATTGGTGTAACCCACCAGCGCCACCGTGGGTACCTCGGCGCGCTGCCGGGCCCGGCGCCCCTGTTCGCGCTGGCCGCGCACCTTCTCCAGGCGTTTGTGGATCTGCTTGATACGCTGGCCGAGCAGCCGGCGGTCGGTCTCCAATTGGGTTTCGCCCGGACCGCGCAGACCGATACCGCCCTTCTGCCGCTCAAGGTGGGTCCAACCGCGCACCAGACGCGTGGACAAATGCTGCAGCTGGGCCAGTTCCACCTGCAACTTGCCCTCGAAGGAACGCGCCCGCTGGGCGAAAATATCCAGAATCAGCCCGGTGCGATCCAGCACGCGCGCCTGTAACAGCTTTTCCAGGTTGCGCTCCTGGCTGGGGCTGAGTTCGTGATTAAAAATAACCAGGCCGGCGTGTTGCTCGAGCACCTGATCGCGGATCTCCTCGGCTTTGCCACCGCCGATGTAGTACCGCGGGTCAGGCGCGGCGCGGCTGGCGGTAAGGGTGGCTACCGGGAGCGCGCCCGCGGAGCGTACCAAATCGGAAAACTCCAACAGGTCTTCGGGTTCAGATTTTCCGGGAAAATCGACATGAACGAGGACCGCCCGTTCGCTGCTCTGGGGACGTTCAAACATAGACAGACTGCACAGGGCCGGCCAGCGGCCGGCCCTGTATCGACATGACGGGATTAGGCGTTACCGTTATCGGCGCCGTTGCCGTCATCACCGCTCGCAAGGCGCACGTTGCGCGCCGGAACCACCGTGGAGATCGCGTGCTTGTAAACCATCTGGCTGACACTGTTCTTCAGCAGAACCACAAATTGGTCGAACGACTCAATCTGGCCCTGAAGCTTTATGCCGTTAACCAGATAAATCGCCACCGGAATACGTTCTTTTCTCAGCGCATTCAGGAAAGGTTCTTGCAGTGACTGACCTCTGGCCATGTCATTTCTCCTTCTTCTCGTAACGTGCACCAAATTTCGTTCTCCTACCCGGTAAAGCGCCTGAGTGGGGAGTGAGAACAAAGTCATTCAAGCCGCATCCATTTGCGGTTAAGATTTTCCATAGATCTAAAACTATAACACAGTCAAGGGACTGCTGCGCCAGCCCCGAGGATGAGATTCATTATAGTTGCTACCGGATCCGCGCCCTGTGGGTCCACCCGGTGGGCGTCGGGCTCGGCGCGTAACCACGTCATCTGACGCTTGGCGTATTGGCGGGTAGCGATAACACCCCGTTCGACCCACTCCTCGCCCGAGAGGTTCCCTTCCAGGCAGGCCCATGCCTGACGGTAGCCGACGGCACGCATCGAGGGCAGATCCGGATGCAGATCACCGCGTGCGCGCAGCCCCCGCACCTCCTCCAGCAGCCCCTGGTCCACCATGGCGCGGAAACGGGTCTCGATGCGCTGGTGCAACCAGCGACGGTCACACGGCTCGAGGATAATTTTTACAAAGCGCCAACCCGGCGAGGGCACCCGCCCCGCGGCCTGCAACTCGCTCAGTGTCGCACCGCACAGCGCCTGCACTTCGAGCGCGCGCTGAATGCGCTGCGGATCATTGGGATGGATACGGGCGGCCGCCCGCGGGTCGAGGCGCTGCAGCCGCGCGTGCATGGCCGGCCAGCCAATTGTTTGAGCTTGCGCTTCCAGACGCGCCCGCAGCAGCGGGTCAGCCCCCGGCAACGCTGACAAGCCCAGTTCCAAGGCGCGGAAATACAGCGTGGTGCCGCCCACCAGCAGCGGCGTGTTGCCGCGCCGCCGGATCTGCGCCATCGCCGCCAGAGCATCGTCGCGAAAGGCCGCCGCGGAATAAATTTCGGCGGGCTCGCGGATATCGATCAGATGATGCGGCGCCCGCTGCAGCGTGGCCGCGTCCGGTTTGGCCGTACCGATATCCATGCCGCGGTAAATCAGTGCCGAATCGACACTGACGATCTCCAGCGCCAAGCGCTGTACCAGCTCCACCGCGAGGCCGGTTTTACCCGAGGCCGTCGGCCCCATCAGCAGAATCGCCAGCGGCTGACTCATAGCGCGCCGACCCGTGCCGCGCGCCGACCGGGCGAGCGCTCAGCGACCGCGCATGAACAGGCCATTCAATTCTTTCATCTCAAGCTGCACCCAGGTCGGCCGACCGTGGTTACACTGGCCGGAGCGCTCGGTACGCTCCATGTCTCGCAACAAGGCGTTCATTTCCGTCACTGTCAGTAGCCGGTTGGCGCGCACTGAACCGTGGCAGGCCATGGTTGAAAGCAACTCATTGACGGCCGTTTCGATGCGCTGGCTGCGCCCATGGTTGCGGCAGTCGGCCAGCACATCGCGCACCAGGGCCGCGCTGTCCACATCGGCGAGCAGCGCCGGCACCTGGCGGATCAGTAGCTGCTCCGGCCCTTGCCGGTCGAGCTCGAAGCCCAGTGCCGCAAACCAGTCGCGGCGCTGCTCGGCCTCGTCGGCTTCGGTCTCACTGACCGCCAGAGTCAACGGCACCAGCAGCGGCTGAGAACGGATACCTTGCTCGCCGTAGCTGTGTTTGAGGTGTTCGTAACTGATGCGCTCGTGGGCCGCGTGCATATCCACCAACACCAGGCCGTCGGCGTTCTCGGCCAGAATGAACACCCCCTTGAGTTGCGCCAGCGCAAATCCCAGCGGCGGTGTATCGGTTTGCGCGCCGCTGGCGGGCGGCGGCCAGGCGGTTGCCGCCCCCGAATGGGCCGGTGCACCGCCGTGCAGGCGCTGGTAATGCCCGAGCTGCTCGCTCACCTGTAACGGCATACCCTGCTGGCGGGCGGGCGGCCAGACAGACTCTGCGCGGGCGCCCTGGGCGGCGGGCGCCAGCGGCGCGGCGCTCGCCTCCACGCCCGGGCGCACATCGGCCAGCACCCGATGCACGGTGCGAAACACCATGTCATGGATCAAGCGCGATTCGCGGAAACGCACCTCGTGCTTGGCCGGGTGCGCGTTGACGTCGACGCTGGCCGGGTCGAGCTCCAGATACAATACAAAGGCCGGAAAACGCCCGTGGTACAACACATCCTGATAAGCCTGGCGTACAGCGTGAGCGAGCAGCTTGTCACGCACCGCGCGCCCGTTGACAAAAAAATACTGCAAATCGGGCTGACTGCGGTTGAACGCCGGCTGCGCCACCCAACCGTGCAGCCGCAAACCGGCCGCGCTGTACTCCAGGCCGATGGCCTGCTCGGCAAAGGCTTCGCCGAGCACCGCCCTGAGTCGTTCTAGACGCCCGGCATCTGTCGGCACACCGCGCAAGTGATGCAATACCTTGCGCTTGCGCCGCACCAGCAGTTCGATCTCCGGACGGCTCAGCGCAACGCGCTGATACACCGCTTCGAGGTGCTTGTACTCCGTGGTTTCGCTGCGCAGGAACTTGCGCCGCGCCGGCACGTTGAAAAACAGATCGTGCACCTCGATGGTCGTGCCTTGAGGGTGCGCCACCGGTGCGGCGGCGGGGGTCTGTTCACGACCGTCCCCGCGCACCTCCCAGCCACTGCTGTCGTGCGCGGTACGCGATTGCACCCGCAGCCGCGACACCGAGGCAATACTGGGCAGCGCTTCGCCGCGAAAGCCGAGGCTGACGACCTTTTCCAGGTCTTCCAGCGAGGCAATTTTACTGGTGGCGTGGCGCGACAGCGCCAGACCCAGATCGTCACGGTGAATACCCTGACCGTTATCGCGCACCCTGACCAGCCGCTTGCCGCCTTCCTCGATATCGATTTCAATCCGGCTGGCCCCGGCATCCAGGCTGTTTTCCAGCAGCTCCTTGAGCACCGAAGCCGGTCGCTCGACCACTTCGCCGGCGGCAATCTGGTTGATCAGCTGGGGGTTCAGAGGGTGAATGCGCATGCCGCCATGGTACCGCGCACGGCACACCGCGCAAAGACGCCGGCGACTACCCGCCGGGGATACTCAACACCGCGCCCACCAGCAACCTATCGTCACGCAACTGATTGTAACGGCGCAAGGAGGCCATACTGACACCGTAGCGCTGCGCCAGCTGGCTGAGCGTGTCGCCACGACGAATCACATGGCGGCGCGGACCGTCCCGCGCCACCAGCGTGCCGGGCGGCGGGTTATCGTTGAAATACTTGCGCACTCCGACCATGATCGCCGTGGCGACCTGTTGCTGGTGCTTGCCGCTGCGCAGCCGGGTCTCTTCGCTGGGGTTGGAAATAAACGCTGTCTCCACCAACAGCGAGGGAATATCGGGGGATTTGAGCACCATAAAACCGGCGTGCTGCACACTGCGTTTGTGCACCGAGCCCACGCGCGTCATTTCCCGCAACACATTGGCCGCCACTTCGTTGCTGGCTTCGAGGGTCGCGGTCTGGGCCAGATCGAGCAGCACTTCGGCCAGCAGATCGTCTTTATCGTCCAGGCTGACACCGCCCACCAGATCGGCAGCGTTTTCCCGCGCCGCCAGCCAGCGGGCCATTTCCGAAGAGGCGCCACGCCGTGACACGGCATACACCGATGCGCCTTTCACCCGTCGGTCCTTAAAGGCATCGGCGTGAATGGAAATAAACAGGTCGGCGCGGTGTTTGCGCGCGATCTCCATGCGCTTGCGCAGGCCGATATAGTAATCGCCCTTGCGCACCAGCACCGCGCGCATACCGGGTTCGCGGTCAACCAATCTGGCCAAACGACGGGAGATCGCCAGCACCACGTCTTTTTCGCGCGTGCCTTTCCTGCCCCGCGCACCCGGATCTTCTCCACCGTGACCCGCGTCGATGGCAATCACCAGATCGCGCAGTTTGGCGGGCTGACTTTTTACCGCGGTTTTGGCCCTGGCGCCGGAGCGTTTACCGGCATCAAAAAGATCGATGACCAAGCGATGGCCGTACTGCTTGTTGGGTTTGAGCACAAAGCTTTTCGGATTTGTCGGGCCGGAAAGATCCAGCACCAGGCGCAGGTCGTGGCCGTTACGCGGCCCGCTGCGCAACGACGTGACGATGCCTCCGCTGGCGAAACTTTTCTGCACCCCCGGGGCAATCGCGGCATCGGACAAGTCGATAACCAGCCGGTTGGGGTTTTTCAGGCGGAACAGGCGGTGTTTGATCGGGCCGGAGACATCGAACACGACGCGGGTACTGTCGGGGGCCGCCCACAGGCGCACGCCCTCCACCTTTAGCGGTGGCGCACCCTTCACCTGCCAGGACAGCAGTAACAGGATTAGCCAGGCGAACCGTCTCACGCGAACCCCCCCAAATCGTCCATCCCATGGCGATATATACCGCATCCCTTCGGATATTTCAACAAATTGACTTAATTCTCGATAAGATAGCAGTCTTATTTAGCAAATCAAATTAATAGATTTAGCTGAGGCAACCCAACAACGCCTCCCCGCGCGCGGTGTGCGCTTCGACCGTTACACGACGACCCGGCGAGTGGTATGCCAGCGTCAGCAGCAGGTCGGCCGAGGGCAGCAGACCCCGCCCGCGCTGCGGCCACTCGAACAGACACACGGCCTCCGGGCTCATCAGATCACGGATACCCAGCCACTCCAGCTCTTCGGCGTCAGCGAGACGATACAGGTCGAAGTGATGCAGCGGAAACTCGCCCGGCTGGTAGGACTCCACCAGGGTGTAGGTCGGACTTTTCACCGGCCCGACATGTCCGAGCGCGCGCAGCAGACCGCGCACCAGCGTGGTTTTGCCGGCGCCCAGTTCGCCACTGAGAAACACCACCAGGCCGCCCCCGCAGCAGGCCGCCAGCCGCGCGCCGAAGGCTTCGGTCGCCGCGGTATCGGCGAGCACCGTTTCAAACCGGTTCATTGAGCAAACGCCGCACCATGGCCATCAAATCGCCCGCCAGTAAACCCCGTTCGCCGTCCACGGCGGCCAAGCGGTCGGCGGCCTGAGCATGCAGACAAACCGCGCTGCAAGCGGCCTCGAAGGGCGGCAACCCCTGCGCCCACAGCGCGCCGATCAGACCGCCAAGCACATCGCCCATGCCGCCGCTGGCCATACCCGGGTTGCCCGCCGCGCACAGGCGCCAGGGCCGTTCAGCGGCAGCCACCAGAGTGCCCGAACCTTTCAGCACTACGGTTGCGCCGAAGCGCGATTGCAGCGCCCGCAAAGCCGCAAAGCGGTCGTCCTGTATCGCCGCAGCACTGGTCCCCAGCAAGCGCGCCGCTTCCCCCGGGTGGGGCGTCAGTACCCAGTCAGGGCGCAGCAGAGGATCGGCTGCCAACAGGTTCAGTGCGTCGGCATCGACGACCAGCGGCAGAGCGCTGTCCAGCACCTGATCGAACAATCGGCGCGACCAAGGCTCGCGCCCCAGGCCGGGGCCCACCACCACCCGCGTGGCGCGCGCCAGCATAGCGGCGAGCTGGAGGCGCGACGCTACCCCCCGCACCATCAGCTCGGGACGTCCCGCGTTGAGGACGGCGGCGTGTGTCGGGTGGGTCGCGACCGACACCAGGCCGGCGCCGCTGCGCGCCGCGGCTTCACCCGCCAGGCGCGCGGCGCCGGCCATACCGGGCGCCCCGCCGACCACCAGTACATGACCGAAATCGCCTTTGTGCGCATCGGCCGGACGCCGGGCGCTCAGCGCACCGAGCGGTGGCTGTTGCATGAGCCGCACGGCGGCCTCGACGCCAGTGTGGTACTCGGCCGGCACACCCAGGTCGTCGCACACCACCCGCCCGGCACAGCGCACACCGGCGCCCGTATACAGCCCGCGCTTATGACCGAGGAAAGTTACTGTGGTGAGGGCCTCCACTGCGACCCCCAGCACCCGGCCGCTGTCGGCGTGCAGGCCGCTGGGAATATCAACCGCCAGCACCGGGGCCGGGTGCCGGTTCACGGCCTCAACGGCGCTGCGGTAGGCCCCCTCGAGGTCGCGGTCGAGCCCGACTCCCAGCAGGGCGTCGACCAGCAGGCCGACGGCGGCCGGCAGCTCACCGTTGAACTGTCCGATCTGTCCACCGGCAGCGCTATACTCGTCGGCGGCGCGTCGCGCGTCGCCACCGAGGCGCTGCCGATCGGCCAGCGCCAGCACGCTGACCGGACGCCCCGCCTGCCGCAACAGGTGCGCCAGCAGATAGCCGTCGCCGGCGTTGTTGCCGGGCCCACAGAGGACGCATACCGGCGTCTGGCCGGGCCACTGGGCGGCGATCTGACGCGCCAGCGCCCCCGCTGCGCGGCCCATCAGCTCATAGCCGGCGAGACCGTGCACGTCGATGGCGAGGCGCTCGAGTTCCCGCACCTGTGCGACGGTATAAAGCGGAATATCCTCTGTTTCAGGCATACTGTGGAGCACCTCAGTTTCTGGCTCGGAACCATACCGTGAAGCTTTCCCCCAAATCCAGTGACGTGCGCCCGGAAACACCGTCACGCACGGAAATTGACTTCCAGGCGCTGGCGCACACCATCAAACAATGGGGCATGGCGCTGGGATTTGCCAAGGTGGGGATTACCGATACCGACCTGTCGGCCGACGAAACCTGGCTGCTCGACTGGCTGGACCAGGGCTGCCACGGTGAGATGGACTACATGCAACGCCACGGCGCCAAGCGCAGTCGTCCGCAACAGCTGGTGCCCGGGACCACCCGCATCATTTCGGTGCGCATGGACTACTGGCCGGCGCAGGCCGAAGCCGCCGAGCAGTTGCTCGACGACCCGCTGCGCGCCTATCTGTCGCGCTACGCACTCGGGCGCGACTATCACAAGGTGCTGCGCCGGCGTTTGCAGAAACTCGCCACGCGCATTCAACAGCGGATCGGGCCGTTCGGTTACCGCGCCTTTACCGACAGCGCACCGGTGTTGGAGAAAGCTATTGCACGCAACGCGGGTCTCGGCTGGATCGGCAAGCACACCAATCTGATAGACGACAAAGGCGGCTCCTGGTTTTTTCTCGGCGAGCTGTTCACCGACCTGCCCCTGCCCATCGACGCGCCCGCCAGCGCGCATTGCGGTAACTGCCAGGCGTGCATCGATATCTGCCCCACGCAGGCGATAGTCGCCCCCTACCGACTCGACGCGCGACGCTGTATTTCCTATCTGACTATTGAACTGCACGGGTCGATACCAGAGGAGCTGCGGCCGCTGCTGGGCAACCGCATTTACGGCTGTGACGATTGTCAGTTGGTGTGCCCCTGGAATCGCTTCGCCCGGCCCGGCGTGGAGAACGACTTCACACCGCGCCAGGGTCTCGACAGCGCCACGCTGGTGAAACTGTTCGCCTGGGATGAGTCGGCGTTTCTCGCCAACACCGAGGGCACGGCCATTCGCCGTATTGGCTACCAGCGCTGGCTGCGTAATATCGCCGTGGCTTTGGGTAATGCACCGCACCATGACAGTGTCCGCGCCGCGCTGGAGGCACGGTGTGATGACCCTTCAGCGCTGGTGCGCGAACATGTCACCTGGGGACTACGCGAACAAGCCCGGCGAAAGGCTTTACCGGCAGGCTAGCAGGTGATTCGCCGCCAGCCTGGCGAAAGGATCACGGATCCCGTTACCGCTGCACCAGGGTAAGAGGTTTTTGGCTTAGGGTGCGAAAAACGCACATGCACCAAAAACCTCTTACCGGCGCGCAGACGACTTTGGGGGCGGCGAGTGATTGGGGGGCCGGGGTTGGAGCGGCTGGGCTTCGAATCGGGGCTGTCGGGAGTTGCGACCTTCCAGCATGATCTGGTCGGGATTCGGCCGGGCTGGGCGAATGGCGCGGTTTGTGTTCCGGTGGGACGGTTCGGGACTTTCGCTGCTGCAGGGCCGACTACGACTGCGTTTCCTTGAGCTGCAGGGCGCGGTCATAGAGGGCGCGCTTGTTCACCCCGGTTATCCGCGCCGCCAGTTTGGCGGCCGTCTTGATCGGCAGTTCCTCGAGCAATACGCTCAGCACGCGCTCGGCCTCGGCGTTCACGTCGTGCGCAGCGGCGTTCTGTTCGCCCTCGACCAAGATGACGAACTCGCCCTTTTGCTGGTTGGGGTCGTCGCTGACCCAGCGCAGTAGTGTCTGCAGGCTGCCCGCGTGTACGGTTTCAAACTGTTTGGTGAGTTCACGCGCCAGCACTGCCTGTCGCTCCACGCCGAATACCACCTGCATATCCTTCAGGCAGTCGAGTACGCGGTGGCTGGCTTCGTAGAATATCAGGGTGCGCGACTCCGGGCGCAGCAGTTCCAGCCGCGCCTTGCGCGCCGCCTGTTTACTGGGCAAAAAACCCTCGAAGACAAAGTGATCGGTGGGCAGGCCGGATACCGACAGGGCCGCCACCAGGGCGCTCGGGCCCGGCACCGGTACGATCTCCACGCCTGCCGCGCGTGCCGCGCGCACCAGGTTGTAGCCGGGATCGCTGATCAGGGGGGTGCCGGCATCGGAGACCAGCGCCAGTGTCTGTCCCTGCGCCATTTGTTCGACCAGCCGCGCCGCCAGTTCACGCTCGTTGTGCTCGTGGAGGGAAAACATGGGTGTCTGGATGGCGTAGTGCTGTAGCAGGCGACCGGTACGCCGGGTGTCCTCGGCGGCGATGCGGTCAACACCGGTCAGGATTTCCACGGCCCGGCGACTCATATCGCCGAGGTTACCGATGGGCGTGGCGACGACGTAAAGGGCACCGACGGACGTTTCAGCAGCTGAGTCGTTCATGATCACTCGTTTCGGCCGGTAAAATGACATGCAACCACCGGCAGACCTCATTACAATATGGCGTCTTCAAGCCACCCAGCCAGTACAATCCGTGCACCGATTTCTTGTTCTGCCACTGTTGTTTATCATCACGCTGGGTCTGATCGCCTGTAGCGGCGCGCCGGAACGCCCCGGCGGCGGCCTGGATGAAGCCGCGCGACCACTGGTGGCGCAGGGCGACTATCTGGCCGCCGCCCAACTGTATCTCAGTGCGGCCGAAACGGCACCTGAAAATACCCGCGACGCGCTGCGGCTGAAAGCCGGCGGACTGCTCGCGGACGCTCAGCAGTGGACCCGGCTCGAACAACTGTTGGCCGGGCTGCGACCCGCCGCCTTGGAGCCAGCCCTGGCGGGGCAGTATTACCTGCTGGCCGCGCGCCGGGCGATGGTTCAGCAGCAGCCGGTTAGAGCGCTGGAGCTGCTCGCCAAGGTGCCCTCGCCGGAGGCGTTCGCCGACCACGGTCGGGAGTATTACCAGGTGCGCGCCAGTGCCTACGCGCGCAGCGGCAATCCGCTGGAGGCCGCCCGCCAGTTGATCTGGCTCGACGGACTGCTGATCGAACCCGAACTGCAACTGGACAATCAGTACCGGATCTGGGAACTCCTCTCCAGCCTCTCCAGCGAGGCGCTGAAAGCGCTCAAGACTGCGCCGCCGCCGGATGTTCTCAGCGGCTGGATGGAGTTGCTACTGATCACCCGCGAATCGCGTCATGATCGCCAACACTGGTCCGAGGCGCTGCAGCGCTGGCGCACGCGCTACCCTCAGCACACGGCCGACCAGGCGCTGCTCCCCGATCTGCTCCAGCAAACCGGACAACTCGCCTCGCAGGCCGGCCAGATTGCGGTTCTATTGCCGTTCAGCGGGCCCGCCGGCGAGGCCGCGAATGCAGTGCGCGACGGCCTGCTGGCAGCCTTCTACCAGAACGCTCAGTCGGCGACGGCGGTGCAGTTCTATGACACCGCCGGCGATGCCAGCCGGATTTGGTCGATTTACCAGGGTGCCCTCAACGACGGCGCTGATTTCGTCATCGGGCCGCTGCTCAAAGACAGCGTCCAGGCGTTGTCGCGCTCCGGTTCATTAGCCGTTCCGGTACTGGCCCTTAACCAGATCGACGCCCCTCTCGGCGCCCCCGACCTGGCACTTTACCAGTTTGGGCTGGCACCCGAGGACGAAGCACGCCAGGCGGCGGAACGGGCGATTGCCGATCGCCGCCGGCGGCTGGTGGCGCTGATCCCCGATAATGCCTGGGGCACCCGTGTTTATCAGGCTTTTCGCGAGCACTACATCAGCCTGGGTGGTGACCTGGTTGCGGTGGAACACTACGACAGCGACAGCGCGGATTTCACGCAACCGATACGCCGCCTGTTCAATCTCGATGACAGCCGCGACCGCTACCAGGCACTGCAGCGATTGCTCGGCGAGCGACTGGAATTCGAAACACGGCGGCGCCAGGATGCGCAGGGTGTCTTCGTGCTGGCATTTGCCCGCCAAGCGCGCCAGATCAAACCGCAGCTGCGCTTTCACCGGGCCGGCGATCTGCCCGTCTACAGCACTTCGCATGTCTACCAGGCCAGCGACGATCCAGCCATCGATCGCGACATGGACGGACTGATGTTCTGTGACATTCCGTGGGTACTCGATACTCAGGGGCCCTGGGCGGCGCAGCGCCAACAGACGCAGAAACTGTGGCCGGACCGCGCTCAACGCGATGAGCGCCTGTTCGCGCTGGGCTTCGATGCGTTTCAGGTGGTTCCGTGGCTGACTATGCTGCATCTACCTGGCTTCGCGCAGTTCCCCGGGGCGACCGGCATCCTCACTCTGGACGAGGACAGGCATCTACACCGCGCCCTGGAATGGGCGCGCTTCAATCGCGGTACTCCGGAGCTGATCGAGGAAACGCCCCTGACGTCCATGGAGGGACAACATGCACCGGAGAGCCATCGGCAGTGAGGCCGAACAACTTGCCTGCGACTATCTGAGAACCCACGGGCTGCAACTGCTGGGGCGTAATTTTCACTGCCGCGGCGGCGAAATCGATCTGGTTATGCAGCACGGCGACAGCCTGGTGTTCGTTGAGGTACGATACCGCCGGTACACGGCCTATGGTCGCGCGACAGAAACTGTTTCGGCACACAAGCAACGCCGTATCCTTCGTTGCGCACAATATTACCTGACCCGACACCGGCGCTGGAACAGCCCGGTACGTTTCGATGTCGTAGGCCTCGAGGGCGAGCCCGGACAGATCCGCGTAGAATGGATCTGCGATGCGTTCCGGGCCGACGCCTGAGCAGAAAGTTTGATAGCGGAGAAGTTTTATGACTATACGTTTACTAACCCTCAGCGCAGTGGCGCTCGGCGCCCTGCTCAACAGCGCCTGTGCGCCCGTGATCGTCGGCGGCGCGGTGGCCACTACCGCTTCGGTCTCCCACGACAGGCGTACCACCGGGGCAGTGGTCGAGGATAGAGCCATCTTCGGGCGCGTGCTGAGGGCCTTAAACGACGACAAGCAACTGTACGAAAATTCGCATATCAATATCTCGGTGTTCAACGGCTGGGTATTGCTCAGCGGCGAAACGCCCACCGAAGCGTTCAGAGCGCGCGCCGGCGAAATCGCCCGCGCTCAGGACAAGGTTCGTCGCGTGTTCAACGAGCTGACGATCGCCGCGCCGAGTTCGATGATGACCCGCTCCAGTGATACCTGGATCACCACTAAGGTCAAATCGTCGTTGCTCGGCATCGATATCAAGGGTTTCGATCCGACCCGCATCAAGGTGGTGACCGAGAACGGCACCGTGTTCCTGCTCGGGCTGGTCCATCACAACGAGGGAGAAGCTGCGGTCCGCAAGACCCAGCAGGTCACCGGCGTGCAGCGGGTGGTGAAACTTTTCGAATACCTCGACTGAGCCGGGCGGTTACGGAGCCACTGTGACCGCGGCATTTTTTCAGCAACTTTCCGCGCTGCTCGGCGAAAAGTGCCTGCTGAGCGATCCGGCGGACCGCCAGGCCTATGGTTACGACAACAGCTCGCTGCAGGGCATGCCGCTCGCCGTGGCGCTGCCGAGCTCACACGAACAGGTGGTGGGTATCGTTCGCGCCTGCCGCGAACACGGTGTCAGCCTGATCGCGCGCGGCCAGGGCACCGGCACTACCGGCGCCACCGTCCCGTGTGACTCGCACACTCTGGTGCTGTCACTGCAACGCATGGAGCGCATTATCGAGGTCCGGCCCGAGGACCGCCTGATGGTGGTCCAACCCGGCGTGACCAACCAAGCGGTGCAGAGCGCCGCCGCCGAACACGGCTTTTTCTGGCCGCCGGACCCGACCAGTGCAGCGGTCTGTACGGTGGGCGGCAACCTCGCCTACAATTCAGCCGGTCCGCGGGCGGTAAAATACGGCACGCCACGTGAAAACACGCTGGCGCTGAAAGTCGTCACCGGCGCCGGCGAAACGTTACGCACCGGCGTGCGGACCACCAAGGGGGTGGTGGGTTACGACCTCACCCGGCTGCTCATCGGCTCGGAGGGCACCCTGGCGGTGATCACCGAAGCCACCTTGAAACTCACCCCCCTGCAACCGGCCAAGCGTACGCTGCGCGCGTTTTACCGCGACATACACAGCGCCGCGCGCGCGGTGTCGGCCATTATGGCGCAACCGGTGTTGCCCTGTGCGCTGGAATTCATGGACGGCAACGCGCTGGACATGGTGCGCCCGGATATGGGCGCCAGTGTGCCCGAAGGCGCCGCCGCGTTATTGATGATTGAGGTTGACGGTATCGACTCGCAACTCGACGAACTGGTCGAGTGCGTGGTGGCCGCCGCGCGGGTGCCCGGCGCGCTGAGCGTGGAAATCGCCCGTGATCCCGGACAGGTAGCGGCCTTGTGGGCGTTGCGCAAAGCGTTGTCGCCGGCGTTGCGCCGCGTGGCGCCAAAAAAAATCAACGAAGACGTGGCGGTGCCGGTGTCGCGCATGCCGGAGCTGGTCACCGCCCTGGAGCAACTTTCGGCCAGGCACCGCATTCGCATCGTCAATTTCGGTCACGCCGGTAACGGGAACCTGCACGTTAATCTGATGTTCGACCCCGCCGAGGGCGACCAGCAACAACGTGCCGACGCCTGCCTGGAAGACGTATTTGCCACGGTGCTGAGTCTGCAAGGTACACTCTCCGGCGAGCACGGCATCGGCCTGGTCAAACGCGATTGGGTCGGCAAAGAGCTGGATCGCACCAGCGTGCAGCTGATGCACGCCATCAAAGCGCAGTTCGATCCCGGCGGAATATTGAATCCGGGCAAGGCGATCCCGGCGCTACCGTCAGTGAGCACGGAGGCACCACCCGGCAATTCCTGAGCCGTTCCTCTTCGCGCTTGGCGCCGGCATCCGGTTCGTGGGTGAGCGACCATGAAGCGCTTCGCCGGCCCTGGGGGTTTTCGCCGTGCCGGCGCTGTTGATTGCCCGGCGCGCAACACGAAGCGTAGCGTTGGGCCGCGTTTCGCCTAGCCTCAGAGTTTGCCGCACCAACCCGGTGTACTGCGCAGACCGGCTTCGAGGCGCACGCGCGGTTGCCAGTCGAGCGCCTGGCGCAGCGATGCGCTGTCGCAGACCCAATCCGGATGGCGCAGCTCGCGCAATTTTTCCGGTGTCAGCATCGGCGCATAACCGAACACTCGGGCGAGGCTGCGATTGACCCAGGCGGGCGGCGTCAGTAGAACGTCAGGCACGCGCAGCACGCGCACCCGGCGCCGGCACAGCCGTGCTACGGTGGCGCTGACATCATGCCAGTTGTAACCACCGGGCTCGCCGTCATCCGGGGTAAAGACGCCGGTGACCGGTTCCCTGTGCTGTAACCAGGCCACGGTCAACGCGGCCAAATCGTGGACGAAAATCAGTGAAAAACGCGCCTCTGGACTGCCCGGAACCGGCGCGACGCCTCTCGCCATGAGGCGCAACAACGGCAGCAATTCGGTGTCCCCGGGCCCGTATACGCCCGGCGGACGCAACACCGTCCAGCGCAGCTCACCGGCCTGCTGGCGCAGCACTTGTTCGCCGCGGTATTTACTCCGTGCGTAAAATGACAGAGACGGTTCACGTGCCGCCAGCGAAGAGAAACTCAACAACCGTGCCGAACTGCCGGCCATGGCCGTCACCAGATTGGCCAGGCCCTGGACATTTACCCGGTCGAATGCCGCCTGGCTGGCGCCACGCACGACGCCGGCGCAGTGCACCACTGCGTCCACCCCCTCGACCAGCCGGGTCAACGCCGCAGGGTCGTGCAGATCGCCGGAAATAACTTCATCGACCCAGGGGGCCACGGCCTCGACCCGCCGCGGCGAACGCGCCAGAATGCGCACCCGGTAATCGCTCTGTCGTAACCGCTGGCAGATGGCAGCGCCGATAAAACCGGTGGCGCCGGTCACCGCCACCCATGCGCTCGCACCGGTTGGGCTCATGTTGCGCCAGCCCATTCAGCAGCGGCGCCGCCAAGCAGGCAAAAAATAACCGGCCGGAGCCGGTTATTGCGATCGCGTGTGCTCATTAGACGCTAGCCCTGCTTAAGCTCCAGCTCATCTTCGCGTTCATCGAACAGCCGTTCGAGGTCGTGTGATTCGATGAAATTCTGGCGCGCCTTGGACCGCGACAGCTTGCCCGAGGAGGTGCGCGGCAGGGTGTGCAGCGGCACCAGTTCGACGAAGACATCGATCCCCAGTTCCAGGTGCACCAGGCGGTTCAGCCGGTCTATCAGGCTGGCACGCTTGTTGGCGTCGGACTCGCGGCACTGGACCACCAGAACGCAGACTTCGTTATCGTCGGCACCCGGTATGGAAAATGCCAGGGCATCGCCGATGCGCACTTCCGGCTGGTGCTCGGCCAGATATTCCAGGTCCTGCGGCCAGATGTTACGGCCGTTAATGATAATCAGGTCTTTTTTACGCCCGGTAATAATCAGGCTGCCATCGACGCGGTAACCGATGTCGCCGGTATTCAACCAACCATCATCTGAGAGCGTCGCGGCGGTTTCCTCGGGGGCGTTGAAATACCCGGACATGACGCTGTCGCCACGCACGTAAATACCGCCACTGCGCCGGTCGGACAGCACGTCGCCGTCGTCGTCGCGGATTTCAACCTCGTACTCAGGCAATGGCTTACCGCACTCCACGAAGCAGCGCGCGCGACCGGGATTTTCCGACAAGTGAATCGGCAGGGCTTCCTGGTGATCGGAGTGGTGATCGCCATCGACACAATCGGTGGAGTGCCCCTCGAACAAGGGCGAGAAACTGATCGCCAGTGAACATTCAGCCATACCGTAGCAGGCCAGGAATGCCTTTTCGTTAAAACCGGAGGCTTTCAGTGCCTTGGCAAAGCGTGTCAGCGTTTCTGAGCGGATCATTTCCGCGCCGACGCCGGCAACCCGCCAGTGGCTCAGGTCATATTTGCTGGCCTCGCCCGGGCGCAAGCGGCGTGTGCACAGTTCATAGCCGAACGGCGGACTGAAAGAAATCGTCGCCTTGGTCTCGGTCATCAGGTTAAGCCACTGACGCGGACGCATGGCGAACTCGCGGGTATCCAGGTAGTCCACCGATATCTGCGCGGCCACCGGCACCAGCACCAGACCCACCAAACCCATGTCGTGATAGAACGGCAGCCAGGAAAAACACCGATCCCCGGGGCCGATCTTGACGCCATGGCGGATAATCCCCGCCAGGTTGCTCATTACCGCGCGCTGTTCAATCACCACGCCACGGGGAAACTTGGTGCTACCGGAGGTGTACTGAATATAGGCAATATCTTCCGGCGTCACCGGCTCGAAGCTCACCTCGGCTTCCGCCAGGGCGTCGAAGACGGACGGATCGCCAATCAGTTTCAGGCCCAGGCCTTGTCCGGCTTCGGCCAGAAACGAGGCATAACCGTCCGGCGCCATAGCCACAGAGGCGCGACTACTCTCCAGCAACCCACGCAACTGGGTGACGTACACCGAGTGCCCACCCAGGTTGACCGAAGCGGGCAACGAAACGGGTACCAGACCGGCATACTGACAGGCAAAAAAGAAGCGCAGGAAGTCGGGGTTGGTTTCGGCCACCAGGGCGACCCGGTTGCCTTTCTCCAGACCCATGCCGAGCAACTTGCGAGCCAGCACGCGCGCTTGTTTACGCAACTCTGCATAGGAGAGCGAAGCATACAACGCGCCCCTGCCGGTATAAAAGTTGGCACCGGTGTCGCCCTGGGCTGCATAGTCCAGAGCTTCAGCTAGAGTGGCAAAATCAGCGGCACGAAACGGCAAGTTGTGAACTGTTGGTGTCGATTCTGCGCCCAAATGACTTTTCCCTTTGAGGTTCATTTCCCAGGTTTCCGTGTTTAGAGACAGAAACACCCCAAAAAAAGTTCAGTTACTGCTAGCGGGAAAAACAGTCCTGTACTGCACCCAGTACTACACCAAACTCCCTCGGTCCTTAGAGATCGTTGTATTTTCCCAACGAAACAATCTATACCCTATGGCCCCGCTAATACCCTCAGCATTATTCCTTCAATAGGATAAAAACACAATACTTTTTCCCAAGCTTTTATCGAACGCCGCGCTTTTTGTGACGTCGTTCGCATTCCTGTCGTATTTTTACGACAATTATTGCCGACAGTTTTAAGCGTCGGCCGGTGCGCGGAAAACCTGAATTCAATAGGCCTGTCAGATCGTCAATCAAGCAAAATACAGACCAAGCAGGACGAAAATCCGGCGCTCTGCGAGCTGCGTCTCCCGGGCCCGGTGTGGCGGGTGGCCGACGGCACGGGTATGATGACCGGCTTCAACGCCAGAAACCAGACTCGATGTCCGACCACGCCGCGGACCTGTCGGTTTGCGAAGTCACCGATCGCAAACTGCTGGACCAATTTATCAGGCTCCCGCAACGCCTCTACAGGGACGACCCAAATTGGGTATGCCCGCTATATTTAGAACAAAAAGAACGTTTTACCGATAAAAACCCTTTTTTTCAACACGCTCGATGGCAAGCCTGGGTGGCCTTTCGCCAGGGTCGCCCGGTCGGGCGCATCAGCGCTCAGATCGACGCTCTGCACCAACAAAAGTTTGCCGATGATACCGGGCATTTTGGCTGCCTGGAGGCTGAAAACGACCCGGAGTTGTTTGACGCCCTGTTTAGCCATGCCGAGCAGTGGCTCAAGGCGCAGGGCATGAAACGGGTTACCGGCCCTTTCAATCTATCGATTAACGAAGAATGTGGTCTGCAGATCGCCGGCTTCAATACGCCCCCACGCATCATGATGGTGCACGGTCACCCTTATTACGCACCGGCAGTGGAAGCGCAAGGATTCAGAAAAGCCGTGGATCTGATGGCCTACCATCAGCACCCGGACTTCGAAAGCCCTAAAGTCATGCAGCGACTGGTGCGCCGCGTGGCACACCGGGTCACGATCCGCCCGCTGAACCGCAAGCACCTGCGCGCCGAGCTGGAGCTGATGCGCGATATCTTCAACGATGCCTGGTCGGAAAACTGGGGCATGGTGCCCCTGACCCAGGCCGAATTCCTGGAAGTCGGCAAGACCATGACGCTGCTCATTGACGACGACTTCGTACAGATCGCCGAAGTGGACGGTCAGCCGGCGGCGATGATTGTCTGTCTGCCGAACATCAATGAAGCGATCCGCGACCTCGACGGCAGGCTGCTGCCGCTGGGCTGGCTCAAGCTGCTGTGGCGTCTCAAAGTCCGCTACCCGAAATCTGCGCGCATTCCCTTGATGGGCGTGCGCAAGCGATACCATCACACTCCGTTCGGGCCGGCGCTTTCGTTCATGATCACCGATACGCTGCGCCACGCGGTGATGGCGCGCGGCATCCGCGAAATGGAAATGTCCTGGATCCTGGAACACAATAGCGGCATGCGCAATATTATCGAATCACTCGGCGGCGTCGCCTATAAAACCTACCGCCTCTATGAAAAAACGCTCTAAAGCGTGCCGTTCATGAAACCTGAAACGTTTACCGCCATCATTCTGGCCGCGGACCGCGACGCTGGCGATCCGCTGGTGGCCGCTTCCGGCGCCTGCTGCAAAGCAATGGTGAAGATCGACGGCACGCCGATGCTGGAACACGTCGTCAGAGCGCTGATGGAGAGCCGGGCTATCGAGGCGATCATCATCTCCGGGCGGCGTGACCAGCAGCTGCCTGGCAGCGAGTTCCTGCGCGGCGCGTTGGCCCGGGGCCTGATCCGCTGGACCGAGCCGCAGGACAGCCCCAGCACCAGCGCCTACCGCGCCATGCAGTCACTGGCCAGCAACACTCCGGTGCTGGTCACCACCGCCGATCATCCGCTGTTGCGCGCCGAAATTGTCAACGACTTCCTGCAGCGCTCGCTGGCCAGCGGCGCGGACGTTGGCGTAGGCTTGACCGACTATGCATCGATTCGCGCCCGTTTCCCGGCAGCGAAGAAAACCGTCACCCGCTTTCGCGACGGCGGTTTCTGCGGGTGCAATCTGTTCACCTTCATGACCCCGGCCTCGCACCGCGTGGCGGCCGCCTGGCGGCGGGTTGAGCAGCAGCGCAAGAACCCGCTGCGCGTCATCGGTCAACTCGGCTGGTGGTCGGTACTGCGCTACCTGCTGGGCTGGATCACATTGCAGCAGGCTCTGGATAAGCTGTCCCTGCGCCTGGATGTCAGCATCACCGCGATCCACCTCCCCTACCCCGAAGCGGCTATCGATGTGGATTCCATCGCCGATCAGCGCCTGGTGGAAGGCATCGCCGGCAACGACAACTGACGCTCGCTATGGGCGACAAAACTATCCGCTGCGGGTTGCCAGGCGCGCACGTTGACCTGCACCTGCCAGCGACCGTCAGCACGGGCAACGCGGTAGAGCGCATACTGAGCGCCACGTCCGACCCGTTGACCGACCGCAGAGGCCGAAGGTATACCGAACACGGGGATGTCACCCGCGGCACCCTGGATGCTCGCCTGCGCGCTGATGTGGCCGTGGCCATGCAGTATCAGTTCGGCGCCTTCGCGGCTGAGGATGTCACACAGCGCGCGCCCATCGGTAAGCCGCCGGCGCCAGTTTTCGTCTTCGGCACGCGGCGAGTGGTGCAGCAAGACGAGGCGAAACAAGCCGCGTTCACGGGTCTCGCGCAGAATCTGTGCAAAGCGCCGGCGCTGTGCGCCGCCAAGGCGCCCGTTGGCGACGAACGGCGCAGTCGGTACGCCGCTACATAGACCGATCAGGGCTACGCCGTCGCGCACCCGCAGGCTGGGAAACATATCCTTTGCCGCGCGCGCCGCCTGGCCCCCGGCCCCGTCTGATTGCATATAGGGTTGCCAATGCGCCCAGCTCTGCTCCCAGTCAGTGCGCACATAAGCATCGTGATTGCCGGGTATCACCGTCACCGCGTGCCCCTCGCCCAGACGCTCCAACCACAAACGAGCCTGACGGAACTCATCGGGCAGGCCGACATGCGTCAGATCGCCTGTAATCACCACGTGTGCGGGGCAGATGCTGCGCAGATCGGTCAACAAGGCCTCCAACACGTCGCCGCTGTGCTGGTCGCGGCGTTTGCGCCGCCAGGAGAGATAGCCGAGCAAGCGCTTGTTCAGCAACTGCCACCAGCGCACCTCGTGCAGGGAGGTCAGATGTGGATCGGACAGGTGAGCAAAACAAAAACCCTCTGCCGCAGACTGATCCGCAGGCTCCGTCCCTCTGCCCGCGTGTATTTGTTGATTAGCGCCCATTGCTTTAGGATGCCCTCACCCGTTGATAACCGACTTGTCCGCGCCTTTGAATTCGACCACCGATAACGCCGATCAGCGATCTCGCATCGTCGGCCTGATCAGCAACCCCAACAGTCGACGCAACCGCGCCAATCTGCACGAGGTGGAGACCATTGTCGCAAATCAGCCCAACATCCACCATCGCGTCAGCGCCGACAGTGAGGCCATCACCGCGATTCTCGAGGACTTCGCCCATCAGGGAGTGAACACCCTGGCCATCAACGGCGGCGACGGTACCACTGCGCAGGTGTTCACCGCGTTACAGCAAAGTACCGTTTTCGCCCGGCCCCCGACCATCATCCTCTTGCCGGGCGGCACCACCAATATGAACGCCGCCGACGCCGGTCTGCGCGGGTCGTTGCCCGACAGTGTACGGCGCATGACAGCCTGGACCCACGGCGAAGACGGCCACACCGAGCGACTGCAACGCTCGCTCCTGAAAGTGTGCGGCGCCAATGAAGGGCGAGCGCTATACGGGATGTTTTTCGGCACCGGCGCCATTATCAGCGGCATCGAATACTGCCACAGTAACATCCACACCCTCGGTATTGGCGACGAGTTGGCCCCGGGGCTGGTGGTGTTGCGCACGCTCTGGGGTATCCTGCGCAACGACGCGCGCTTCTCCCAACCGAGCGCCATCGGCATCGAGGTGGATGGCCGCGACGTCGGCGCAAACCGGCCGGTAGTGCAATTGCTGATAACCTCCCTGCAACGCCTGTTCCTGGGCCTGCGGCCTTTTTGGGGGCGCGAACCGGGTCAACTACGCTGTACATGGATGGAGCACCCCTCGCGCCGCGTGCTGCGCGCCTTCCCGGCCTTGTTGCGCGGCAAACCCAATCGCCACGTGTGCGAACAGAACGGCTATTACAGTCATAACGCCGAGGATATCCGCCTGCAGCTCGACGGCATGTTCACCCTGGACGGAGAAATGCATGGCGCCAGCCGCGCCCAAGGGCCGCTGATTGTCAGCAACGGCGGCACCCTAGAGTTTGTCCGCATCAAACGCTAACGGATGATGCCAGGCACGCTAAAACTCCGAGGTTCGTATCCGCCGATACCCAGAGGTTGCGTCGGGTAGTCCCTCGATGGCTTAGGGCGCCGCGAGCGGCACATGCACCAAAAACCCCCTACCGCTCCACACCCGCTTTGACAGAGCAGGTGGTACTATCTTGTTCGCTTAATTTTTACGGGGGCCACCTGGGGACAGCTTGGAGATGCGCGCAAAACTCGAACCATTGGCCGGCGCGCTGAGTTCGCTGACGCCGGCGCCGCAACATCCGGCACTGAGGTTTCTGGTCACGGCCCTGCGCGAACGTCACGGTGATTGCGTGGCGGCGGTGTTGTTCTATGGTTCCTGTTTGCGCGGCGGCGACCCCTTCGACGGGCTGGTCGATCTGTATCTGGTGGTGGACCACTATCGCTGCGCCAATCGCACTTGGCTCAAGGCCCTCTGGAACCGGTTACTCCCACCCAACGTGTTTTATGCGCAATTCCCCTATGAGGGCCGGGTATTGCGCTGCAAATATGCCGTGCTCAGTCGCGCCGATCTGAGTAACGGCTGCTCGAGGCGCTGGTTTCATTCCTATCTCTGGGGTCGTTTCAGCCAACCGACGGCCATAGCCTGGGCGCGCAACGACGCGCTGCACGAGGAAGTCACGGGTAGTCTTGCCGAGGCGATTTACACCTTTTTGGAGCGCACCGTGCCGTGCGCGGCCAGGCGCGGCGACATCGAATCCCTCTGGAGCGGCGCGCTGCGCCTGAGCTATGGCGCGGAGTTGCGGCCCGAGTCGGGAGACCGGGCGGGCCAGCTGGCGCGGGCAAACCGCGACTGGTACTTGCAGGTCACCACCGCCGTGGCGCCGTTGCTCAGCGGCGCCACGCAGCTCGACGCACACGGAAATTATCGACTGAACCACAGGGCTCGGCAACAGCGGCGGTGTCGCCTCGCCTGGAAACTACGCACCGTGCTGGGCAAACTGTTATCGGTGGCGCGTCTGTTGAAAGCCCTGTTCACGTTTGACGGCGCTCTCGACTATGCCGCCTGGAAGCTCGAGCGACACTCCGGACAGCGCGTCGAAGTCCCCGAGCGGGTGCGCCGCTACCCGCTGATATTTGTCTGGGGGTTGTTCTGGGATCTCTACCGACGCGGAATCTTTCGCTGACCGACTGAGCCGTAGACATCTATGCAATGCAATACAACCCGTCCTTGCCCACCGGACAACCAGCCGCTGATATGGGTAGTCATAGGCGACAAACTCGGTGACAACGCGCAGGCGAGCCGCATTGCCGAGGCCCTCTCACTGCCTTATCACATTAAGCGGCTGCGCCCGCTGGCGTCATTCGAGACCGGCAAGCCGCGCTTCGCCGCGTCGCTGGATCATTTCGACCCACGGCGTTCTGACCGCCTGGAGCCCCCTTGGCCAGATTTAGTTATCACTATCGGCCGCCGACACTCGATGGCGGCGCTGTGGATTAAACAGCAATCCGCTACCACGCGGGTGGTACTGATAGGCCGGCCACGTCGCTGGCTGGACCGCTTCGATCTGATCATCACCCTGCCCCAATACAGCCTGCCGGATATGCCCAATATTCAGCGGCTGTCGCTGCCGCTGATGCGGGCCGATTCACTCGCCGCGAAGGCGGCGGCAGAGCACTGGGAAGCGCGCCTGAACGCGTTACCACGCCCGCTGATAGCGGTGCTGATCGGCGGCGCAACACGCCCTTTTCACTTCGATAGCCGCACCACCCGAGACCTGCTGCAGCACTGCACTACCCTGCAAAAGCGCCTCGGCGGCAGTCTATTTTTTTCTACCAGTCGGCGCACCTCGGCGACAGTGCTGGAGACGCTAAAACAGCGCTTGCCAACGGGCGCCAGCCTGTTCGAATGGCGGGCGGGCAGCCACGATAACCCCTACCTGACGCTGCTGCAGCTGGCAGATTATTTCGTCGTCAGCGGCGACAGCGTATCCATGATGATCGAGGTCGCCGATGTCGGTAAGCCACTGGCCATTTTTCCCCTGCCCGCCAGCAGCTATAGTCGGCTCTGGCAGGCCGTCACCCGCCGCCTGCACGCGCCACCCGATGGTGCTCTCGGCAACCGCCTGTTTCGCGCGTTGGGGCGCTTTCTGTATCGCACCGGAATAGTCGGTTTTTCCCGCGATCTGACGCGAATTCACGACGCGCTGATACGCGGCGGTTTTGCCGTACGCTGCGGGGAAGACTTCAACACGCCGCCCAAGACAGGACTGCCCGATGAACGCCAACAGGTCCGGGATCGTATTCTGGCCCTGCTGGAGCGCTAGGCCAACGCCCAGGGCCGGCTAAAGCGTATCACTGGCGGGTTACCTGCAGAGGCATCCACGCCGGATCACAGCGGTAGCGTCAGACCAGCCGCTCGACAGTATGATGGACTGACTTGCGGTTCTTCGCGAAACCGAACTTTTTCCGCCGTCCGGTCTTGGTCGTCATTACCAAGCGATAGGAGATCTGCGGGTAGCGCATGGCCACCGCATGCACCACCCCCGCCCACCAATCCGGCGGATGCAGGGTACAATGGGCGTTGCGACCGTCGGGCAACAACTTCACGGCCGGGAAACAGGCCACGTTGGCGTAGACGAATTTGCGCGCATAAGCGAACATTTCCTCTATTACCCAGGGCACATCCGGTTCCGTAATATGCTCAAGCACATCGGTGCAGATGACGCCGTCGAACTGTCCGACCGGCAGCTCACTGAACGGCTCGTAGCCGGGGTCATAACAGCGCACCTCCGCCACCCCCCAATAAGCCTGAATGCTCTCCACCTTGAGCGAATCGGTCAGCTGAAGATCTTTCTGCAAGTAGCCCCGACCCTTGCCCGCCCCATAATCGAGAATGGACGCCGCGCCCTTGCGCTCTATCATATCCTTGATGCCAGGCGCGTGCTGGATCAACATCTTACCGGGAAACGTCTCATCGGCGGACCTCCCCGCAGACTGTTCACCCTCGACATGCAGGGTTTCGTACATCTGCACCATGTCGATGTACTCGGGACTCGGGTTGCTTCGCTTGTACATGCGATCCTCTTATAGCCGCTTCATACAGATAAGCCGTATGATTGAGCTCATACTCTCTGTTCAACCTTCACTAGCATACCGGCCTCCCCCGGCATACTCCAGCCCACCGCTGCCCGTAATCGGGCGACAGGGCCGCCAGAAGATCATTGCATAACAGCAAAGTCAAATTCGCTAATCGACTTCCGCCTCAGTCACGGTCGTCCGTCTTCCGTGCCAGCTCTGGATGCCGAAGACCAAAACTCGCACACGCCCCGCTGAACAAGAACATCCAATAACGCCAATCATAGTTCAGCATGCGAAAATTGGTGAGCATACTAAACAGAATCAGCGTTACTCCACAGGCCAGAAACAACGCCACATCAGAATCCAGCTGCTTGCGCCGCCACGCTCGCCAGCCGTAAGACAGGGTCACCAAAAGGCAGAGTGTCGACAAAACCAGGCCAACCAATCCATAGCGAACCAGGATATCGATTGGCCCGTTATGCAAGTCGTTGAGCCATGCAATCGATGCCTCACTATTACGCAGAATAATCTTTGACGCAGCCGGCCCTTCGCCAAACAGCGGGTTGTCCAGCCAGCG